>CAYOGX010001242.1:0-1742 GCA_964403235.1 uncultured Planctomycetales bacterium
CTGCCCGGCCAAACGAAAACCATGCTGCGGCGGTTGATGTAGGCAACCAACCGAGCGGTATGCCTTACGCCGAAGCGCGACGGTAGTCCGCATCGCGTTCGGGTAGGGGGGCCCGTTGGGCGGTGGGGCTCGCCGTGACGAGCAACGAGCTTACCAACCTGTGGGGATGACCCCCGGGCGGCCACGCGGCCCGAATGGGCTGGGTGGCCGCCTTTTCACTGTCGTTAGCCCACCCGAAGCGGTTGACCGCACCGTCAAAGGCGGTCATGATAACCGTTCAGTTCAGCACCGGCCCACGTCAGCCGGATGATCCGTACGAAACGAGGATCGGTCTGCCGTGACAGGTCGTGTTCAGATCCTGGTGGTCCTGCAAACGGTCGTGCTAGTCGGGTGCTCGGAGGCGTGGTATTTCGGCCCGACCGAGTCGAGCCCGGGGGATCACTGGCAAGTCCCGTCGGCCCAGCCGAGCTATGTCTATCCGCCGGATCCGCCGATGGCCAACGCCGATGTGCTGGTGGACCTGCTGTCCGCGTACGCGCGTCAGCACCGGGTCGTGGTGGTCGATTTCTGGTCGATGTCGAGTGACGCCAGCCGAGCGCGGTTTGCCCCGTTGACCGATCTTCACCAGAGCAACCGGGTCAGCGGTCTGCAATGCGTGGCGGTGGCCTTCGACAGCCCCGGGATCTGGTCGAGCGAGGTGGCGCCGTTTCTCCGCAGCGTGGGGTGCAGCTATCCGTGCGTGATGGTGCCGGCCTCGGCGCGTGGTGAGGTGGTGGCGCGGCTGGGGTACGAGTGGAACGGAACGATCCCGGCGGCGCTGGTGTTTGATCGCGCCGGCCGGCTGGCGGCCGAGCTGATCGGCGATACGCCCGCCGAGCGGATCCGGCAGATCGTGGGCGAGGTCCTGGCGGGTCGGCACGAACCGATCGCAGCCTCGAGGCGGCCCGCGGCCGGGCAGGTGACAGCGCGGGCGCGTGCGTTGGAGGTGGGCGCGGGCAAGACGGTGGCCCGTTCGGCTTCGCAGTGGGGGTCACTCGACGACGTCGACGCGATGGCCGACGCCATCGCCAGGCGGTGCGAGGCCACCATCAACTGGGCCGACGCGAAGGTGGCCGTGTTGCCGTTCACGCTGATCGGTGGCGGCAGCCGACCCGAGGCCGGCAAGGCCCTGGCCGACGCAGTGGCCCGGATCCTGTCCGCCAGACATCCCCAGGCCGTCGTCAACCGTAGCGAGGCCGACGCCATCATGGCTCGGCACAAGCTGACCCCGCTCGGCGTCGAGTACGATTCAACGGCCTTGCACGGCAAGGCCGACTGGACGCACATCATCACCGGTACGCTGCGCTCCCGATGAAAGGTGAGGTATGAAGGTCAGCCCAACCGGAGAGGGGGGGAAGTCACACCGCGTTTGTGTCGTCGCGTCCGCGCGTTCGTTGCGAATGGAAGGTGAGATATGAAGGTCGGCATCATCGGTGGCGGGATCATCGCAGCCCGCCATATCCAGGCCTATCGAACGATCAGCGGCGTTGAGGGCATCTCCCTGGCTGACGTGGACCCGGATTTCCCGGCTAAGGCTGAGCTGGCCGCTACGCCCAACGCCCGGGCCGTCACCGACCACCGCGCGATCCTCGACGACGCCGAGATCGAGGTGGTCGACATCTGTCTGCCGCACGACCTGCACGAGCCGTTCGCCATCGAGGCCCTGCAGGCCGGCAAGCACGTGTTCTGCGAAAAGCCTTTAA
>CAYOGX010001243.1:0-1742 GCA_964403235.1 uncultured Planctomycetales bacterium
CTGTACAAGGTGCCGAGGAACGACGGCACCACCCCTTGGACCGCGGCGGCCAAGACCGTCCCACTCAAGCCCAGCACGATCACGCCCACCGCCATCATCCCCGTGAACCCCGCCGCGGCGGGATCGGGAGGCAGAACCGCGACGGCGGCCCATCCCTGACCCGGGGCCGATACGAATCCCGGTGACGTCGCCACAGCCCCCTCGACCATGCCGGGGACCACTTCGGTCGGCATGTCCTCCTGCATGGTCGACTCTTCTTCGCCCGGATAGATCTCATCGAGGAGTTCGGCCCCGAGGCTCGTATCGTCGCTCTCCCGGGTCAGATCCAGCAGCCCCGAGCCGCTGCCGACCCCCTCCAGCGAGATCTGATCTTCCACCGAGGGGGTCACGCGTGTCTTGGCGAGCGGGTCCGCATCGATCTCGATCTCGTCGTCGTCGAAAACGCTGATGCCGACCGACGTGATGACGGTGTCGTCCTTGGCGTCCTCGCTCTGAGACGTGTCGGCCTCGCCCAGGTCCTCGAGGTCCAGCGCGCTGGAGCCGCTCAGACCGACCTGGGGCTCGTCGTCGGGCTTTGTCGTATCCTCTTCGCCGGGCGGTTCCAGCACCAGGTCGGTGCCGGACAACCCGACGCTGCTGTCGCCGGCAAGATCCTGCTCCGCTTCCGTGGCACTGGTGTCGTCTTTCTTGGTCGGCGCGGCGCCGGCATGGCTGGCGCCGATGGCGCTATCCCCGAGGGAACTACCGCCAAGCGCACTGTCGGCCAGGGAGCTGCCGCCGATTGCGCTGTCTCCGGCCGAACTGGCCCCCACCCCGGCATCGCTCGGTGCGTCGTCCGTCAACGCTATCCCACCGGCCGAACTGTCATCCGGTGTGACCATGCCCGCCGCTTGGCCGAGCTGCTCGGCCAAACGATCGACCTCGTCCGCCTTGAAGAAGAGATCACCGCGGTCGCGAAACTCGCGGAGCTTGCCGTCGCGGACCAGGCCCTTGACCTCGTCTTCGGTCATGCCGAGTTTGGCCGCAGCCTCGCCCGTGCTGCAAAACTGCGGTGTACCCATTGAACTAACCCCCTTCTTTGTGGCGCGAGAACCGCGCGTCACTCGTCCCGGCCGATGCCGACCTGCCCGGTGTCCGGCTTGCGGCTACGCTGTCGCTTGACGAGTTCGGCGACTTCGCGCGGCGTCGGTGAGTCAACGTTGAACTCCTCCAGATATCGATCATACAGAAACGAGCGTGCGGCTATCAACCGAAGCTTGTTCTTCTCGCGCGAGTACTCATAGCACCAAACGTTGCCCGCGTCCACATCGACCATGAACAGCCCGTGCGTTCGTGGTCCGAGCGGGCCCGTAAAGGCGAAGATGCCTCGCGCACCCACACGCGTCGTTTGCGCCTGCGCCTCCGGCAGCCAGGCGCCACCGTCCAGTCGCATCACCAGACACGTCGCGATGATCGTCAGGACCACGGCGATGATCCAATGCACCGTCTGCCCGTTGGCTCGGGTCCCGGATCTCCGCTCACCATCCATCGCGCCAGGCCTCCCTGCGCCAGCACACCATGGCGTTCACACGGCCACAGTCCGCGTCCCTGCGGGAGCTTCGGATGCTATCCATCTTCCGTCACGTATTTTATTGCGCCCAGTGGTCCCGGTTCAAGCGTCTGGACCGGCCCCGCCGGCAGAACACCAGACCGTCCAACCGCGTCATCGACGTTGTGGAACCGCATCCCCTGATTTTATCGGC
>CAYOGX010001244.1:0-1742 GCA_964403235.1 uncultured Planctomycetales bacterium
GCGCGGAAAGACGGTTGCCGAGCAGTACATCGCGGGACTGGCCGCCGGCGTGCCGCTGTGGTTTCCCAGTCCCGCCGAGGCCATCGAGGCCGCGACCGCCATCGCCGCCAAGCGTGCCGCCGATGCAGAGCGCAAGCGTGAGCGCGAGTTCGGCCAGGGTTCCGTCGTGTTCATGGGCAACTAGCCGTGATGCCCTACTCGTGCGCGTCATGCGGCGCCGAACTCGGCTTCATGAGTGAGCCGTACATGTGTCGCCGCACCGGCCGCCTGGCCCAGCCGCACCAGCGCGGCGCCGCCCGCAAGACACCGAAGCCGCCCGCCGACCCATTCGATGTGAGCGACCGTGGCCAGCGGGCCAAACGCCGACGACGACGCAAGTCGGCGACCAGAACGGACTGGCTCGGTGACTGGCCTGCCCCAGTCACCTTGAAGCCGGTGCGGTGAGCGCCCCGGCGGTGGCGGTAGTGCGACCTCCCGCTGCCGCCGGGGCCGCTCTCAACGCACACGCGCTCAGCGCGCCTGTGCCGCAACACACCAACCTGACGCACCACCCGACCACCAACGGGCCGTCAGGAAGCTGTCAGCGGGCAGGAAAGTCCCAAGCAGGCCCGACAGGCCCACCGGAGGGGACTCACGATGGCCCCTTCGCCTCCCCAGTGGCATAGACGAATCTATCTACGAACCTGAAACCAATCGAGTTCCCAGAAAGGGCCAATCATGGCCAATGACGACGAAATCCCCGCAGACCTGACCGGCGCCGGTCTGGCGCTGTGGAATGACCTTCATGCAGACCTTGAATTCCAGCCGCATGAACGGCAACTGGTGGTCGAACTCTGCCGAACCGTGACCGTGTGCGAGATGCTGAGCGCAGAGTTGGCGGCGTCCGGTCCGGTGGTCGAGGGTCAGCGTGGCCCGCGCGTATCACCTCTGCTAGCCGAATTACGCCAGCAGCGCCTTGTGGTCGCCCGCCTGGTTCACACCATCGGCATCCCCGAGCCGGATGGCATCGACCGGCCGCGCGCCCGAGGCGCAGTACGCGGTGTCTACCTGAAAGGCGCCAAGTAGTGCCCCGGTGGAAACGGCCCGAGACCCGCGACGACATCGAGATAGCGGCCGGCGTGCCTGACGACCTGGCGGTGCTGGACGATGCCGGCGGTCTGGTCGCGTGGGATGAGTCGGCCGCCCACGATTACGAATCCCGGCACGGTATGACCACCGAATGCGACGCCGATTGTGTGGCGCGAGGACACGTCCGGCCGTTCTGAAATATCCCTACCTCGGGGTATTTTGCCCTGCTCAAATATTCAGAGCACTAAATATTTGGCCCATGTCGCGGATGTCGCGGATTCTGTAAATACCCGCTATTAGCGGATTAGTTATTACCGTCGCCCGCGCTGCCTGGTCGCCGATATCCCGGCGCACCACGTGTTCTAAGAACACACCTGACTCTGAGCGCGAAACCGTGACCGTTGACGATGGCGCCGGATGGGTAGAACCCTCACGCAGCGCATCGCGGCCAAGTTGGTCGAGGATGAGGCCGCATTGGGTAGTCGCCTTGGTTATAGCGGAGTCCATATTGGAAGAACTTCCACTATTTCAACGGGATTAAAGACCAGGCATCGAGGTATCATGTAGCTGACACGATGATCTCTATCTGGAGACGCTACGGAATCATAGAATAGGGGTGAATATCGATGTTACCTCCGCAGCCGGGGTACACACCCGTTACCGGACGTAGGATA
>CAYOGX010001245.1:0-1736 GCA_964403235.1 uncultured Planctomycetales bacterium
CCTCGGCCAACCCGCACGTGGGCAAGTTCGACGTGGTCTCCAGCGTGTACCTGTCGAACACCACCTTCACCGGGGCCTCGGACAAGGCGTGGTATCTGCTGGCCGATCCCAACCGCCTGCCCGCCATCGAGATCGCGTTCCTCAACGGTGTGGACCGGCCGACCGTTGAGAAGACCGACGCGGACTTCAACACCCTCGGCGTGCAATTCCGCGGGTACATCGACTTCGGGGTCCGGGAGCAGGATCACCGCGGCGCCTTGAAGATGAAGGGCGAGTAGCGCCCCAGGCGTCCCCCGCAAACCACGAACCATAAGGAGCAGCACTGATGGCTCATACAGTCAGGTTCATTCACAAAGGTGACGCGATTGACTACACGCCTGCCGAGGCCGTCTCGGCCGGCCAGGTGGTCGCGTCCAACGATTTGCTCGGAGTGGCCAAGCTCGACATCGCCGCCGGCGCCCTGGGCGCCTTGGCCGTGACGGGCGTGTTCGACTTCCCCAAGGCCTCCGGTTCCGCCATCGAGTTCGGCGAGTCGGTGTACTGGGACGAGGCCGAGGAGGTCGCCAAGCTCGACGACGAGTCGGGCGCCAACCCGCTGATCGGGCAGACGGTCGCCCGGGCGGCGGACGACGACGAAACCGTCCGCGTGCGGCTCAGCCAGGGCTACGTCGGCAACCTGAACGACGACACCGAGGCCAGTGAGTCGGCGTCGGCCAGCGCCTCTGCCTCGGCCAGCGATTCCGCGTCGGCCTCCGGCGTGTAAGGACGGGAGACCCCAAGCGTGGCCGACATGCTCGAACAAGGCGCCGCGTGGCTGAATGGGATGCGCACGAAGCACGCATCCCAGCCGGTCACGTACGTCCGCGGCACGGATGCCGTCGAGCTGTCGGCCACGCTGGGCCAGACCACCTACGAGATCGCCGACGAGTACGGCGCGACCGTCGAGGCCAAGGCTGCGGACTTTCTGGTGAGTGCGGCCAACCTGGTTCTGGGCGGCACGAAGGCCCTACCCGAGCCCGGCGATCAGATCCGCGTGACAGCCGGCGACCAGCTCCAGGTGTTCGAGGTAATGGACCTGGGCGGTGCCGGCCACTGGCGGCCCAGCGACCCGTACGGCCACACGCTTCGGATTCATGCGAAGTACGTAAGCACGGAGGCGGTGACGTGACGACCGGACACATTCTTCTGGGCATCGCAGGCATCCTCCTGGGCGGCGGGGTGCTGACTGGCGCGGTGTGGTGGGTCGTATCGGGCCTGTTCGGTCTGCGGGCCCGCCTGGCCCTGGTTGAGGGCGAGATCCAGCACCTGAAGGCCGAGATCGCACAGATCCACTCGACCTGCCACGGGCGGGAACTGTGGCTCCAGTCCACGTGCAACACCATGGGCCGGATCGACAAGAACGTCGTGAAGATCGCGGCCAAGCTGGACATCGAGATCGAGGAGTAGCGCCGTGTCGGTGGCCGTGGACATCGCTGAAGCCGTCAAGGACGCCCTGAACGCCGCGACGTTCTCGCAGGCGTTCACGGCCACCCGCCAGTACCGGCCGGCCTTCGAGCTCAAGGACATGGCCACCTTGCACGTGACGGTCGTGCCGCACGCGGTCGACGTCCAGTCGCTGTCCCGCACGAAGCAGCAGTACGACGTCCAGGTTCACGTGGCGGCGCAGAAGAAGCTCTCCGCAGGGGCCGACAGCCCCGCCGAGACCCGATTTGCCTCTCGCCTGCTGCAGATCGGTT
>CAYOGX010001246.1:0-1736 GCA_964403235.1 uncultured Planctomycetales bacterium
CGACCTGTGGGACGGCGCCAAGAAGGTGCCCGCCGACCTGGCCGCCAAGATGCGAGCGTGCGCCTCGAAGACCGATCAGTTCTACCTGAAGCTCTGTCACGACCTGAGCCCGGCGGGGCGGGGGTTCCTGGGGCGCGGGAGCACCTCGACGCTGACGTCGGAAATCGCGCGCGGCCACAACAGCTATACCGACACGTGGGCGACCGGATATGGCGAGGCCACCGACGCCCAGATGGCCCTGTTGTGCCTGATGCGTTACGGTCAGGTCAAGCTCGAGGGCTACAAGAAGCTGGCGGCCGCAGCGGGCGAGCGCTACCTCAAGAAGGAACCGAACACCTCGATCGCGCTGTATCCAGGGGCGATGGGGGACGCGATCATCCTGATGCTCGCCCTGCACCGTCTGACGGGCGATGCGAGGTACCTCGCCCGTGCCGAGGCGTTCGGCAAGACGTCGGTGGCGATCTTCTTCGAGGGTTCGCCACTACCCCGTGCCAGTTCCAAGCACGATCACTATGAGGCCATCACCCGCGGCGATACGCTCGCGATGGCCTTGCTGGACCTGTGGGCCGCCAGGAACAAGCCGAAGATGGACCCGGGCTTCGTTTATCCCGAGCGATAGCGTTCGCGCTCCCTCGCGGCCAACCGATATGCAGGAGTCGTTGCCATGGTCGAGATGCTGTCCACCGTCGTCTTGATTACCCTGGGGGGGACTACCGGCGACGCCGAGTCGTTCGATCGGTTCGGCGGGCTCAAGGCCGTAAGGTTCGAGCGGGGGCGGTTCTTTCGCACGCACCACGACGGGCAGCGCTGGTGGCTGGTCACGCCCGACGGGCACGGGTTTCTGTCCATCGGCGCGTGCTGCGTCCACCCGAGGGGGGACACGATTCGGCGCACGGACCGCCGGCCCTATCTCAAGAACGTCCTAGCCCGGCACGGCGACACCAAGACGTGGGCCCAATCGACCCGGCACCGCCTCCGCACGTGGGGATTTAACACAATGGCGTGTTGGTCGGGCCGCGAGATCGTCGACATGCCGCGGACTGAGATTCTGAGTTTCTCCCACGGCGTGGGTGGGAACTGGCTCACTGGGGGCATGCCCGACTTCTTCGCGCCCAACTTCGCCACCCACGCGCGCAAGGTGGCCCGACGATGCCGCGACCAACGCGACAATCCGTGGCTGATCGGCTACTTCCTGGACAACGAGCTGGCCTGGGGAAAGGACTGGCGCAGCGCGCCCAACCTGTTCTACCGCTATGCCCTGCTGCCCCCCGAGGCCCCCGGAAAACGGGCCTGGTGCCGGCTGATCCGACGGCGCTACAAGACCTGCGATGCGTTCAACGAGATCTGGTCGCCGTCGATCAAGACGTGGCGCGAGCTGTTCGTGGTGAAGACACTGACGCCTCGCCCCGGCCGCGACGCCGCCGCGCTGGCCGACCGTCGGGCCTTCGCACTGCTGGCGGGCAGACAATACTTCCGCACGTGCGCCGAGGCCATCCGCGCTGAGGACCCGCATCACCTGATCCTCGGCTGCCGGTTCGTCAGTTGGGTCGCCCCGCGCATGGTCGTGCAGGCCTGCGGCGAGTTCTGCGACGTGGTCTCGATTAACTTCTACGAGCTGGGGGTGGTCGGCTACATCTTGTACAACCGTTGGCGGAGCGGGTCGGACTACGTCGACGATCAACCGGACCTGAGCGGGTTCCACACCCTATCGAACAAGCCGCTGCTCATCACCGAGT
>CAYOGX010001247.1:0-1735 GCA_964403235.1 uncultured Planctomycetales bacterium
GGTGCGGTCGGCTCGATGGTGATCCAGATGGCCGGGCTGCTCGGGGCCCGGGTCGTGGCTGTCGCAGGCACAGATGCCGGGCTTGCCCGCGTGCGTGAACTCGGAGCGATTGCCATCGACCGCCGCGCGGTCGGGCTTGCCGAGGCCATCGCCGCGGCCTGCCCCGACGGCGTCAACCTCTGGTGGGAGGCCCTCCGCGAGCCCGACTTTGATACGGCGGTCGGTAGCTTGGCTGAAGGTGGCCGGATGATCCTGATGGCCGGCCGCGATGCCCGGCCCCCCTTCCCTGTCGGCAACTTCTACGTCAAGCAGGCCCGACTGCTCGGCTTTGTGATGTTCAAGGCAGCGGCCGAGCTTCAGGCTGCGGCTGCGGCGGACATGAACACCTGGCTGGCAGCGGGGAGCCTGCGGGTACCGATCGGTCGAGTGCTGCCGCTTACCGAAACGGCGACGGCCCATCGGCTGCAGGAAGCAGCGACGATCCACCGGACCGGCACGCTTGCCGGCAAGATCGTGATCGAGCCCTAGCTGACGTTCGAGAGAGTCAGCGACTCGCAGCGGCCATCGTCACTTTTTCCCCGGCCAGCGGAAGTCGACCGGTTCGGCCGCAGCCTGGTTGAGGACGACCGGCCCGGGCAGGGCGATGTGTTCCATCTTTTTCTTGGGGTCGAGGTTTTCGTTGAGCTGCCGCTCGGTGATCGGATCGGACGCGACGCCGCCGGCTGGCACGTCGAGCTTGGCCGTCCAGACGATCGCGTTGAGCACGAGTCGGCGGAAGTCAGCGATCGCCCAGTTGCGGTGCCAATGGCCGCCGGTGAAGCCGACGCCCCGGCCCCCATCGGGCCGCTCGATCGCCCACATCAGCGTCTGGCGGCTGTCCAGGGCTTGCTCGCCTGCGGGGGTCCAGTGAATGTAGCGGTTGATCCGCTCGCGGGTCGGCACGGCCGTGAGGATGTCGGCCGCCGTCTTCGGTTCAGCCCACCGCATCTGGTAGTACCACTCGTCGTTGGCGGCGAATCCGGGCACCCCGCGGGTGATCGGGTGGTCGGAGGTGGGCTCGGCGTTGGCAGTCCAGTGTGGGTTGCAGGAAAAGCCGGCCTCGTAGTGGCCGCCGATCCACTTCTGAAAAAATGTCCCCCGCGGACCTGCCGGGACCTCGACCGCGTAGTGCATGCACATCAGGCCGACTCCGCGATCGACCAGCCTGTCGACGGTTGCTTCGTGCCCGAAGGTGGGATGCCGGTTGTTGCCGTCGGCATAGATGACGATCGCCGCCGCACCGTCCAGCACCGACTCGTCTTCCGGCCAGCCGTTGTGGACGACATCGACCTTCAGCGGCAGGCCGCTCTGCTCGTTGAGGGCCCGGGCCAGCAGGATCGTTCCGGCGTTGAACTCGTGCTGGCCGGAGGGATGGCTTGGCTGCCCCGCGATCATCACGATGCGGGTCGGGGCGGCCGCCATGACCGACGGGCCGCAGGGAACGAGGGCCAGACACAGCACGGCGAGACAACGCATGATCTGATTTCCGTCGGACTCGGGGTTTTTCCGGCGTCGGGAACGCTTGCACCGGGTTTGCCCGTCGGTTGTACCAACCGTGATATGTGGCGTACACCGATCCGCGGTCGTGGGAATTCCAGGCGGATGCGGTTCGGGATCAAAAACGCCGTTCCCCTCAGCTTGCGCTTCGGGCTTCGAAGCAGGTGGGAACCCGCACCGTGCGTGGAAGCCTGAACCG
>CAYOGX010001248.1:0-1734 GCA_964403235.1 uncultured Planctomycetales bacterium
GCAGTTGCCCCGCTCCGGTGATCGACCCGCTCGCCGTGATCGCCTGCGCGATCGCGGTGGCCGAACCGCTCGTCACGTCGCGCCGGTCGTAGATGCGGATGCGTGCGCCCTCGTAGATCGTGCCGGGCACCGCCGACACACCTTCGCCCGCGATGAACGACAGCGCCACGCCGCTCCCGGCGGCGGTGACGATCGCCTCGACCTGCGTCGGCCCTTGAGCGAACGAGGGGCCGTTCATCCGGCATTCGGGCAGGAAGAAACCCCACTCGTCCCAGGGCGGAACCTCGCCGTTCACCGGCATCGGCTCGATCACGAACGTGTCGCCCGCAGACGGCGTCGTCGACATCGTTTCGTCAGTCTGCAACAGGAAGTTGCCACTGGCCTCGACGTTGTCGGTCAGCGGGTAGCTCTCGCCCTCCATCGTGCCCGACGTGAACCGCACCCGCATGCCCGCCATCGTCGAGTTCAGATGTTGCGGCATCGAGGCGCACGTCCAATCGCCCGTCGCCGCGGTCGTCGAACCGCCGACGGCGAGCTCGCTACCGTAGCGCGTCTCCGAGATGTAGACGATCGACTTGGTGCCGTCGTATTCGACCCGCGAGACGAAGTAGTCGGTCGTCGTCGGGGTCACCGTCACGGTGCCGCTCGGCGCCACTACGTCGGCCAGGCCGCCCGGCGTCGAGCCGGCGCCGAAGCGAATCCGCATGCCGGGTCGGTAGTGGAACGAGGTTGACTCGAACGCGATAGGGTCACCGGCGGACCCGAGGGCCTGCCACGTGACCGGGTAGACGGCGACGTTGACCGAGTCGATGCTTTCGCCGACGCCGGTCGCCTGCGCCGCGAGCTGGTTCCCGCCATCGCTGTATCCGCCGAAGCGGACGTTCGAGAAGACGCGGGTCGTGGTGGTGCCTGCGGTGGCGCCGACCTCAAGCTCGAGCTGGAAGACCTCGCCGTTCTCGAGCGGCGGGTCGAGCGGCGTCGATGACGCCAGCGTGATCGTGCTGGGTGTCGAAGACGACCACGAACCGATCAACAGACGCTCGCCGGTGCGCAGGCGGTTGACGTATTGACCGCTCGGATCTTCTTGGAAGACCGACGTCAGAATGATCTGTTGCCGGTCGTTCGCCTGCGCCGCGTAGGCGCGTGCGTAGCCAGGGTAGGTCGTGGTGTGCAGCGGGACGTATTGAAGCCCGTCGACCGCCGGCCCAACGTCGCGGCGGTCGTAGAACGACGCCGTCGGGTTGTAGCGCGTCCACCGCTTGATCGACGAGGTCGCCCGCCCTTTGAGGTTGAACGACTGGTATTTCGTCGGCCAACTCCCCGGCATGGTGAACGTGTCCCGCGAGGTGGCCGACCGCGAGTAGGTCGACACCCGCGGGTAGATCGCCGGGTTGCGAACAGAGATTTGCGGGTTCGCGTCTTCGTATGCGGCGCGCTCGCCAACCGCGCCGCCCTGCGATTGACCGATAGCGAGGATGAACTGTCGTGTAGCCATATCGCAGAAGGCGGCGAGCCGAAGCCCGCCGCCGGGTTGTCGAAACGCTAGCCGTTACCGGCGCGGTTGACCGAGGCCGGGTAAACGCCCGGCGGGAGCGCATCACCGAGACCCGTCGTCGGCGAGGCCGGCGCCATGACGTCCGGCGTCATGGACAGGTGGGCGCTGATGATGCCATCCGACAGCGTGTCCGCACCGGCCGTCGTGCCGATGCTGTAGCCAACTCGCAAGTAGCGGTG
>CAYOGX010001249.1:0-1731 GCA_964403235.1 uncultured Planctomycetales bacterium
ATAGCGAGTTTCCGACGCTCGGCGGGGTTGGGCGTCCGATTCTAGACTTTGTCCATTATTGGTCTCCGCTAACGGGACATCTTTGTGCTCAACACGTGGGGACACTGCCTGCACCGGACCAGAGGGTCGCCTAAGCCTTTGTTTCAAAGGTGGTTAAGAATGTGCAACCCCCTAAGGGAAGGCGGCGCCGAACCACCGCTGAGGACCGTATCTGTCAACCAACTCGCGGGGGGTGGCCGTCCGTCTGGATTTGCCGTGACATCCGCGCTGGCGGTGGTGTTTGGTCTGCTCGCCGTGACGCCACATGCCGCCCGAGGCGCCCCGGGCAGGACCGTTTCCGCGCACGGGGTGACCGTGTGGTTGTCCCAGAGCCGCTTCCAGGGAGACATGACGTTCGTCAAGGAGCAGGTGTGGCAGGCGGTTTCCTTGGATGAGCTCTCTCGTCCCTTCGGCGGCGATCCGGTGATCGCCAGCGAGACCTTGTTGGCGGCGTTTGATTCGACCAAGGGCTGCGTGAGCGTCTACACGCGGAAAGGGGGGCGGCTCGAGAAGAGGGGCGTCGTGCGGCTGGATCCCGTGCGTCGTCCGGTGGTGTATGCGGTGGTGGCGGGAGATGCGCACCGTGGCGTGGGGATAGAGGTGCGCAGCGCTTCGGCAACGGCGTCGAGCCAGAACCCCTTGGCGTACGTCGTCTACATAAACCGCGACGGGATCATCGAGTTCAAGCCGGGGCGGGCGACGGGACTGACCATCGACGATTGTCAGGTGCGGTACGGGATCGTGCCGTCCTACATCGGCGTGGATCTGGTATTCGATCCGGCCAAGTACGGCGAGACGGACAGATTGCACATCCCGTCGATGAACCTGTACGTAGGCCTGATGGCGGGTAACGACTGCGTGATGGTCGGGGTCTGGCCGACGGGGGATCAGGCGGTGAGGCTGGGGCTGGGGAGCGATGGGGGCAAGACGACGATCGACGGCTTCACGATCGACATGGCCGGTCGGAGCTTCTACCTGTCCTACCTGGCCTGGCCGAACATCTGGCACGCCGAGGCGCTGAAGGACGCGTACCTGGAGGCAGACACGGTGATCGGCTGGCAACGGCCGTTCGAGGCGATGTGGATCGGTCGGTTCCTAATCAAGTCGGACGGGATGCACTACCCGTTCTACTTCAGGCGCGGCAAGACAAAGATGTGGGGACGGTACATCCGGGGCTGGTACTACTACCCGGTCTGGTTCGCCGGCGAGAAGACGACGATCCACTTCGAGAAGAAGTTCCCGCCGCAAGGGGAGGTGCTCATCTACTGTCTCGAGGGGCCCAAGGGGGCTACGACAAGGGCGGCGGACGTGTCGTCGCCCATCGAGGTGATGAGCAGGGCGCTGGGCCGGGATATGGCACTGAAGCTTCTCGATTTCAACGGCATCACACCCAGGCCCCTTCTGAAGCACGGCATGGCCGTCTGCGAGATGACCAGACGGGTGGGGAAGATCTTCGCCGCCGGCAAGGAGGTGGATCAGAAGGCACAAGTGGCGCTCAGGGCCGACGAGATCGCCGCATTCATCCGAATGGTCCGCGAGCGGGTCCTCGAGTTCGACGAGTTCGCCAGACGGACGAAGGGGTTCCTGGACGCGCAGGGCCGCGCGGACCCGGACCTGGCGGAGGCGTTCAAGCGCGTCACGGCGAAGTGCGATCACATCAGACGAAAAGTGAAACGCGCGATGCCGCGGACG
>CAYOGX010001250.1:0-1730 GCA_964403235.1 uncultured Planctomycetales bacterium
GCCCAGATCAAGGTCGCCTGTGTGCAGATGCGCTTGCAGAGCAGCGTGCCCGCCAATGTCAGCAACACGATCTCCCATATTCAGACAGAGGCGGCACAGGGCACCCGGCTGGTCGTGTTTCCCGAGTGCTCCCTGACCGATTATTCCGCCGCCATTCTGCCCGGCATCACCCAGGCCACCATCGACGGCGCGATCGCCCAGGTTGCCGCGGCCTGCGACGACAACGACGTCTATGCCGTCGTGGGTACGCCCTACTACGAGGACTCGACGCGATTCAACGCCGCGGTGGTCATCGGCCCGGACGGCCAGATTGTCCATCGCTATTACAAGATGCACGTGGTCATGCCCTCCGTCTTCGCCGACGGCAACGAGCTGGGCATATTCAGTATCGACGGCATCCCCGCCACGATCTTCGTCTGCCACGACGAACGATATCCCGAGCTCATGCGCATCGGCGTCTACGGCGGGGCCAGGATCGCGATTTACATCGCTTTCGAGTCGGCCGAGCCGAGCAAGGAATTCAACTATCGATGCCAGATCGTGGGGCGTGCGGTCGAGAACCAGACCTGGGTGCTGGCGTGCAATGCCCCGGTGGGAAACGACAGCGGCAACTCCCACGGCCAGAGCCGGATCATCGGCCCGGACGGCACGGTGCACGCCGAGGCCGGGGCCGGCGAGGCCGTGATCCGCCATACCATCGAGACCGATGAGTCGTCCGACGCGTGGGTACAGCAAGGGGCCGCTACCTGGCTCTGGGACCAGTTCTGGGAGGAGGGGCTGCGGGTCCTTCAAAGCCAGAACCTGGACTACTTCGGCAGCGTCACCGCCGACCCGCTACTGCAGCCGGACATCGGGGTGCTCGGCTCGAGCCCCAGTACCCAGATGGCCACCGCCCTCGTCCAGATGCGGATGAGCAGTGACCCGGCCACCAACGCGGCCCAGGCGGTTTCCTTCATTCAAGCCGAGGCCGCCCAAGGCACCCGCGTGGTGGTGTTCCCCCAGTGCGCCCTGACCGACCGCGACCCGGCAGGGCTGCCCGGCGTCAGCCAGACCCAGCTCGACGCCGCCCTCGACCAGGTCGCCTCCGCCTGCGACGCCAACAACGTCTATGCCATTGTCGGCTCGCCGTTTCGCCAGGACGACAAGCTCTACGACGGCGCCTACGTGATTGATCCAAGCGGCGCGGTCATCAAGCGACACGCACAGATGCACACCGATCTGCCCGGCGTGTTCGACGAGGGTGAGCGCATGTCGCTGTTCAAGATCGACAACGTCTACGCCACCGTCCTGGTCGGTCACGATATTCACTATCCGGAGTTGAGCCGCAGCGCCGTCCTGGCCGGGGCCAGGGTGATCTTCTGCCTGGCCTATGAAGCGGCGGGGACCGATCCGTACGCGTCCGAGTCCCAGGTGGTGTGCAGGGCGGTCGAGAGTCAGACCTACGTCGTGTTCTGCAACGCCGGCGCGGGCAACGATGCCGGCGATTCCACCGGCCACAGCCGGATTGTCAGCCCGTCGGCCGTCGTGCACGTCGAGGCGGGCACGGGCAGCGACGTGGTCGTTCGCCACACGATCAATACCGGGGCCAGTTCGTCCTCCTACGCCAGGCGCGGGGCCGATACCCCGTCCCTTCAGGACTACTGGCAGGAATCGCTGGACATCGTCCGTCTCAACCACCCCGAGTTCTACGGCGACCCCGACGCACCCCCCATCGTTGCCGCTTTCACGCC
>CAYOGX010001251.1:0-1723 GCA_964403235.1 uncultured Planctomycetales bacterium
GGCCGGCATGAAGTACGTCAACATCACGTCGCGGCATCACGACAGTTTTTGCCTGTTCCGCACGAAGCAGACGGATTTCAACAGCGTCGATTCGCCGGCCAAGCGCGATCTGGTGGCTGAGCTGGCCGAGGCCTGCCGGCGCAAGGGATTGGGGCTGTTCCTGTACTACTCCTACGCGGCGGACTGGCGGCATCCGTATTTCTACGCCCGCCAGGCCGGTTGGCCCGCAGCCCGGCCCGACTACGAGAAGCCTGAGCCGACCTACAAGTGGCGTAAGGACGAGGACATCAAGCATTACATCGATTTCGTGCACGCCCAACTTCGCGAGCTGCTGACGCAGTACGGCCCGCTGGCGGGCATCTGGCTGGACCCGATCATGGGGTTCTACGCGCGGCCGGACCTGTTCCCAATCGACAAGACGTACGCGCTGATCCGATCGATCCAGCCCGGGTGTCTGATCTCGTTCAAGCAGGGCGCGAACGGGGACGAGGATTTCGCCGCGCCGGAGCGCAAGGCCGGCGTTCACAAGCGGGGCGGCGAGGTGGCCCGCAAGGTGTGGAAGAAGAACCGGCACAAGCCGATCGAGGTGTGCAACACGCTCCAGCCGAAGTGGTGGGGCTACAACAAAGCTGCCGACGGCAAACACCGCAGACCGGACGACGTGATGCAGATGTTGGCCGACGCTGAGGCGCGACATGCCAACCTGTTGCTCAACATCGGGCCGATGCCGGATGGGTCGATCCCGCCCGAGGACGAGACGACGCTCCGCGAGGTCGGCCGGCGTCTGAGAGCGCGGCCGGGATCGACCAAGACATAGGGGAACGGACATGATACGCATCGTGCCGGCGGTCGTATTGTCGTTGGTTGTACCGATGGCCGTGGCGGGGCAGGACAAGAACCGTCCGGGGTTCCTGCGGCGAGACGGCGCGGAGCTGCTGTTGGACGGCAGGCCGTTGCGGCTCGTCTCGGTGAACAAGTTCGACCTGTTCCTGCGGTTCCTGGACGGCGGCGAGCGGCGAGACCAGGCGATCGTCGCCATCGAGGAGGCCGGGCGGCGGGGGTTTGTGGCCATTCGGTTCGCCGGCGTCGGGTTCTATCCGAAGAACATGCGGAACTGGCCGAACGAGAAGGCCTACTGGGGTGCGTTCGACCGGCTCGTCAAGACAGCCAAGGCCAACGGCGTCCGGCTGATCCCGACGATCAACTGGAATATCTACCTGTTCGGCGACATGGCCAACGAGTGCGTGCAGGACATGCTGCTGGATCCGGATTCGCGCGCGCGGCAGTACCTGTGGTTGTACACGCATCAGATCGTCACACGCTACAAGGACGAGCCGACGATCCTGTTCTGGGAACTGACCAACGAGATGAACCTGGCGGCGGACCTGGCGTTTCAGTCGCCGTTCGGCCGCAGCCACCTCAACCCGGTGCACGAGGGCACGTCGTTCATGCGGCTGCGGCGGGACCATTTCACGACCGAACAGATGATCCCGTTCCTGAAAGAATGGGCCGAGTTCGTCCGGTCGCTGGACAAGAATCATCTGATCGCGACGGGGTTCTCCGCGCCGCGCCCAGCCGCGCAGCACCTGCGGCTGGCGCGGGGCAAGGGCGATTGGACGCAAGACACCGAGGCGCAGATGGCGACGTATCTGCGCGACACGCATCCCGACCCAATCGACCTGATCAGCATTCATCTCTACCCCGGCCACGACGACGCCCAGCG
>CAYOGX010001252.1:0-1723 GCA_964403235.1 uncultured Planctomycetales bacterium
GGTCGGGATCCCAGGCGCCCGCCGGCCCGAAGTCCATCAGCATCGTCCCGGACGTCACCTCGAACGTGAGCGACCACGGCTGCGCGAAGGCCGGCGCGGCCGCCAGACACAGGATTCCCAGTGCAGTTGCAGATCTCATCCCCTCGGTCCTCCTTCCCCCGTTGCGGACTGGAGTGGCGTGGCGCGCCCGGCTCAGGGATCGGTCGCCTCGACCCGTGGACGGACCGGCGCTACGGTGTTGTGTCGGGAAGTGCCCTTCCCTTCCTGATAGGGTCGCGACACGATGATCCAGACGTGACGACTGACGCGCCGCGAGCCTCCCACTCCTCTTGTGACGCTACTGTTAATATACCTCAAGGCCCGACGATTGGCAAGGTCGTTTCTTGAGCGAAGCCCCGTCCCTCTGCGCGTATGTCCGATCCACCACGGGCGCAGCAGCTTCTGGAAAGCCGCCCGTCTGCTGGCGCATCGTCGTGCTCGGCCTGGTACCATCGGGGAGGTAGGCATCGCGGCGACCCGCCGTTTGCGAAGGAGCTCCTATGAGATCGAACTTGATCGTAATCGTCGGCCTCGGACTGATCCCGTTGACGGGTGGCGCGGTCGCGGGGGCCGAGGCCCGGCTGGGCAAGACGATCGGCTTGCTGACCGCCGGGCGCGAACCCGTTCGCATTGTTTGTTTCGGTGACAGCATCACCGGCGTGTATTACCACACGGGCGGGCGGCGGGCGTGGTGCGACATGCTGGGCATCGCGCTGCAGCGGATCTATCCCAAGGCCAAGCTGCAGATGGTCAATGCCGGGATCAGCGGCCACACGACCGCCAAGGGCCTCGAGCGGATCGAGCGCGACGTCCTGGCCAAAAAGCCCCACCTGGTCGTCGTCATGTTCGGCATGAATGACGTGGTCGGCGTGCCGCGGGCGACGTTCGCGGAGAACCTCCGAACGATCGTCCGCCGGTGCCGCGGGGTTGGCGCGGAGGTCATGCTCTGTACGCCCAACTCGATCTATCCGGAGGACGCACGTCGGCCGGTCGAGCGGCTGGCGGCGTTTGCCGAGATGGTCCGCGTCGTGGCGGGGGAGATGGCCGTCCCGCTGGTCGACTGCTACGCCGCCTACGAAGCGACACGGGCCAAGGACCGGCGGGCGTGGATGCTGCTCATGAGCGAGACCATCCACCCGAACATGAACGGCCACAAGGCGTTCGCCGAGCAGATCGCCTTCGTTTTAAGCGGGAAGCGCGTCGCGCTGGGCGACGTCCGCCCGCTCGAGCCGTCGATCCCCCACACGCTGGCCCTGCTCAGTCAGGACAAGCCGATCAAGCTGATCGCGATGGCACCCTACGACCGGATCGTCGCCCGGGTGCTGGCAGAGCTGAATCCCAAGTCCAAGATCGACCTGGTTCGCTGGCCTACCCAGGGCAAGTCGTTGGCTGACCTTGAGCGCTGGGCCAAGGGCGTCCGCGATCAAAACCCGAACCTGGTCGTCGTCGCGGTCCCGCCGGACCTCGTCGCCGCAAACGTCGAGGCGTTCATCCGATCGTATTCGTGGGTGCTGAACTGGAGCATGTCGTTCGGGCGGTCGGCCTGGGACGTCGTGGCCGTCTTGCCCTCGGTGACGGACCGGGGGCTTTCGGCCCGACATCAGGCGACGGCGGACCTTGCGCGTCGGGTCGTCATCGGCCAGGACATCGGTTTCATCGAGCGGGCCGCGGGCGAGACGGACTC
>CAYOGX010001253.1:0-1721 GCA_964403235.1 uncultured Planctomycetales bacterium
CCTCGGCGGCCATCGCATTCCCTGGTGGGCGGCCGGCATCAGCATCTTCGGCACGCAACTCAGCGCGATCACGTTCATGGCCATCCCCGGCAAGGTCTACGCCACCGACTGGACGTACATCCTCGGTAACATGTGCATCCTCGTGATGGCGCCCGTCGTCGTGTTCCTGTATCTGCCGTTCTACCGCAGGCTCAACATCACGACCGCCTATGAATACCTGGAGAAACGGTTCAACCTACCGGTGCGACTGTTCGGCAGCACGGCCTTCATCCTGTTCCAGCTTGGCCGGATGGGGATCGTGTTGTACCTGCCGGCGATGGCGCTGTCGGCGGTGACGGGCGTCAACGTCTACGCCTGCATCCTGGTCATGGGCGTGTTGAGCACGCTCTATACGGTGCTGGGCGGCATCGAGGCCGTCATCTGGACGGACGTGCTCCAGGTCATCGTACTGATGGGCGGCGCGTTGCTCAGTCTGGTGATCATCACGGCCAACGTGTCCGGCGGGTTCACGGGGATGTTGTCCGTGGCCTACGCGGATGCCAAGTTCCACACGTTCACTTGGAGCTGGGACTACACCCTGACGGCGGTGTGGGTGGTCTTCGTGGGCAACCTGTTCGTCACGCTCGGGCCCTACACGACCGACCAGGCGGTCATCCAGCGGTATCTAACGACCAGTGACGAAAAGGAGGCGGCCGGCGCGATCTGGACCAACGGCGTGCTGGCGATCCCCGCCGCCCTGCTGTTCTTCGGTCTGGGAACGGCGTTGTACGTCTTCTACAAAGCGAACCCGGGGATGCTGAACCCCACGTTGGCCAAGACGGACTCGATCTTCCCGTGGTTCATCGCGACGCAACTGCCCGTCGGCGTGGCCGGGCTGATCATCGCGGGGCTGTTCGCCGCGGCCATGTCCAGCCTCGACAGCAGCATGAACAGCATGGCCACCGCCATGGTGACCGACTGGTATCGCCGGTTCAAACCGAGGGTCGACGACCATACCTGCCTGAACCTGGCGCGATGGTTGACGGTCATCCTTGGCGCGTTCGGCACGGGTACCGCCCTGTATATGGCCCGATCCGACATCCCGTCGCTGTGGGACCTGTTCACGAAGGTGCTAGGGCTGTTGGGCGGCAGCCTGTCGGGCCTGTTCGCGCTGGGCATCTTCACGCGCCGCGCGAACGGAACCGGCGGGTTGATCGGGGCGGTGGTGAGCGCGGGCGTGCTGTACGTCGTTCAGCAGTACACGGAGGTCCACTTCTTCTTGTACGCGGGCGTTGGCGTGATCACGTGTTTCGTCGTGGGCTATCTTACAAGCCTGCTCGTCCCTGCCGAGCCGAAGTCGCTGGCAGGTCTGACCATCCACACGGTCCCGGCGCGTGAAGGGTCGCGAACATCCGCAACCGAGGAGACTCGACAATGAAACGCGGTCTGTCCGCGGCATGCGTGATCGCATTGGCCGTTCCCGGCGTGCGTCCGTCGCTGGCTGCGCAGTCGGACGCGAAGGTGGTTCTCGTCGAGAAAGGCGTGCCCAAGCTGATTCGCGAAGAGGGCACGGCCTGGAAACGCGGCAAGGGCTACATCGAGTGTGGCGGGTACGGCAATTTTCTATACGCCGGCCGCGCGCTGGGCGACGGCGATTTCCACGTTACGGCCAGGTTGCGCATTTTCAAGCTGGCCAACAGCGCGGCGTCGTTCTTCATCGACGAGAAGAGCCACTTCGGTTT
>CAYOGX010001254.1:0-1721 GCA_964403235.1 uncultured Planctomycetales bacterium
AAATCGAGGTGGTTCCGAAGGTATTGTGCGAGAGGGATGGAGATGAAGTCCAGGTTCGACATCGGCTGCCACTTGCGCACGCCGGTCCGGCCGAGGGTGGCGGCGGTGGTTTCCGATTCGAGGCTGCCCCCGATGGTGATGACCCCGTGGGTCCAGTCGAACATGTTGCCGATCTTCTTGAGTTGGTTCTCGGTGGTGTGGGCGTCATTTTTTAGCACCAGCTCGGCCGGGTGGGACCCGATCTTGAGGGCGAAATTTTCCGAATGGATGCCAAAGGCGTCAAAGCCGATGGGCTCGAACACGTCGTAGCCCCGTAGCCGGTGGTAGCGCCCCTGGACGTCCGAGCCGACAAAGGCAAACACGTTGCCCACGTGCAGGTAGCGGATGCGGCTGACCATGAGCAGCCCCAGGAGCAACGCGACTGGCGGCAGGGCCCATTCGATGCCGTGGGCCAGCGCCGGAAGCGTCGGACGGACGTGCTCGTGCAGGACCACCAGGCTGGCGATGCACCCGGCCGCACCGGGCGAGGGCAATCCCTTGAACCGGTAATGGGCGGACTCGTCGTGGATGTTCTCCACGTTGAACCGCGCCAGCCGAAGCGCCCCGCAGGCCATGTACACCGCGGCCGCCACCCATGTCGCGCGTCGGGTGAGCGTGACGAGCTCCGTCGGCCAACCGGCCGGCTCGGGCAGGGAGATGATCAGGCAGATCACCAACAACGCCGGCGCAGCGCCGAACGTGATCACGTCCGCCAACGAGTCGAGTTGCCCGCCGAAATCGCTCGTCTTGCGGCTCCACCGCGCTACCCGACCGTCGAGCCCGTCGCAGATCAACCCCATCGCGATCAGGATCGCACCGATGGACAGAAACGTGGGCAACACCCGCTCCACATGGGCGCTGCCCAGCGTTATCTCGGCCAGGTCGGCTCCGTCCGCCTTGATACTCAACAGGCAGCAGCAGATGGCGGTGAATCCGAACAGCAGGTTGCCCAGCGTGAACAGCGCCGGCAGCATGGCGATGCGCTTGAGCCGGCGCTCGCGGCGACGCCGCCGACGCTCTTCCCGGGAAACGGATCGCAGAACGGGCACGTCAGACCTCCCTTTCGATCCCGGCTTCGGCGAGCACCTCGGCGGTTTCGAGTCGGGTGGCGCCGCTGTCAGTGTTCCGGGCCAGGCGGACGACGACGGTCTTGCCCGCGTACACCGTCTGGCCGACCGCGACGACCACGCGGTCGCCCTCGCGGCGGGGGATGATCAGGTCCGTCCGCGAGCCGAACTTGATCATGCCGAAGCGTTGGCCGGTCGCCAGCCGATCGTCGACCTTCACGCGGCAGATGATCCGCCGGGCAATCGCACCCGCGATCTGACGGACGACGACGGTCACCGGCGCCCCGTCCAGGCCGTCAAGCACGACGGTGTTGGCCTCGTTCCGGTGGCCGCTGTCCGACCGCATCGCGTTGACGAACTGGCCCTCGCGGTAGGTGATCGAGCGGACCCGCCCGGCACAGGGGCTGCGGTTGATGTGGGCGCTGAAGATGCTCAGGAAGATGCTGATCCGCCGCGCAGGCCCGCCGACGTCGTCATCGTGATCCACATCGGTGATCTCGGTGACCTTACCGTCGGCCGGCGCGACCATCAGGCCCGGCTCAGTCGGAACGGCCCGGTCCGGGTCACGGAAGAAGCTGATCGTCCAGACCCAAACCACGACGGGCAGCAGCGCCG
>CAYOGX010001255.1:0-1720 GCA_964403235.1 uncultured Planctomycetales bacterium
GGTTGCCTAGCAGGTCACGGCCATAGAAACCGTCCCAACTGTTGTCCTGGAACTTCACGTCGGTCAAGGTAATACCGTTGACGTCGTCCGCTTCGAGCCCGTTCTCGCCGCTCGCATCCACCTGGACGTTGTCCAGCGTGAAGTTCAGCATCGTGCCGGCGAAATCGTTGGCGTAGATGCCGTTGGCTGGCGCGTTCGTGATGCGCAAGTCCTGAAGCGTGACGTGATCGCCTCGTACGATCACCACGTCTGATCCTGCCGACAAACCGGTCCCGTCGATCACCACGTCCGTGGCCGTTCCCGTGGCGCCTTGGATGGTCAGGTTGCCCTTGTCGACAATGAGGGCATCTTGGTAAGTCCCGGCTCCCACGACCATCGTGTCGCCGACACCATCGGCAACGCCGAAGTAGGCCCAACCGGGCGAATCGAACGAGTCGAAGCCGAAGGCCTGTGCGGGGCCGGCCCCATCGGGATCCTCTCCCATCGCGGGATTTGCCCAATCCGCCAACTCGTCGACGTACAGCGTGGCGGGCACGGTGGGATCACGCACCAAACCCCGATAGTCCTCGACCTCACCGTCCGGCGCCGCTCCCGTGGGGGCCAGACCGCCCGCCGTGCTCAAGCGGAACCGCGCATACGTGATTCCGGCGGCGGAGCCGGCGCCGATGTCCGGGATGGAGAAGATTATGAAATTCCAGTCATTGGCGGCCGGAAGATTCACTGAGTCGGCGATCTTCTCCACGCTTTCCGCCGAGTCATCCCACACCCCGTCGCGGTTGAAATCGATCCAAGCGTCCAGCTTGGCGTCCGCCTGCGTCGTGTAGACCTGAGCAAATCCAGTCGTTCCTGCAATCCACGGGTAAAGAAACACACCGTCTTCATCGTCGGGCGTCGCGCCGTTGTCGTCGTCCCCGTCCGCGCTGTCCGTCGGCTGTCCGTCGGACTCCGAGTCGCGATTCTCCCCCAGCGTGGGCCCGGCCGCCCCGTGCCGGGCGCCGTCCGCGGTAAGCAACGTGGGATAGGGAGACGGGGCGTCGCCAAAGTCGTACTCCGGCGGCGTCTCATGGTTGCCGAAGTCGCAGCCCGTGACCACCTGGCCGGCGCCGAGGACCACGGCGTGCGTGCCGGGCGACCAGGCCAGCGGATTCTCGGTGGCGAACACGTCATCCATGCCGTTGGTATCGCCCGCTACAAGGTTTGAGGCCCCCGAGCGGAACGCCACGTAACGGCCGTCGGCGCTGATCAAGGAGTTCCACGAATAGTCATCTCCCTCGGCGCCGTCCGAGGCAATGCTAAGCCGCTCAATGGCTTCCGTCTCGCGGTCGTACACGAAAACGTCCCAGGTTCCGTTGGTATCGTCTGGCACGAGGTTCGAGGCGTTGGACGAGAATGCCACGTAGCGGCCGTCGGCGCTGATCGACGCTGTTCCCGAATCGCCGTCTCCCTGGGAGCCGTCGGAAGCAAGGCTGATCCGCTCGATGGTGTCTGTCTGGCGGTCGTACACGAAAGTGTCGGCCGAACCGTTCGTATCGTCCGGCACGAGGGTCGTGGCGTACGAATACATCGCCACGTACCGGCCGTCCGCGCTGATCGAGGAGTTGTATGAATTGGAGTTTCCCTGGGAGCCGTCAGACGCAAGGCTGATCCGCTCAACAGCGTTTGTCTGGCGGTCGTAGACGAAAACGTCATACTCACCATTGGTGTCATCCGGGACAAGATT
>CAYOGX010001256.1:0-1717 GCA_964403235.1 uncultured Planctomycetales bacterium
CTTCACACGACTCCCGCCACGACCCCGGTGCGCCAACTGCGCGTGTTCAACCAGTTGTGGGAGACCGTGCGCGACACCTACGTCTACCCGGATTTTAACGGCCTGGATTGGGATGACGTCTACCGGCGGTACCGCGCGCGCATCGAGGGGGGCATAACGGATGAGGTCTTTTACCAGGCCATGCAAGAGATGATTGGCGAGCTGGGTGATGATCATTCCACTTTTAACTCACCCCAGCAGGTCGCCGAGGAAGAGGAGCAAATCAGCGGCCAATTTCAATACGTGGGCATCGGCATCTACGTGACGACGCTGTTCGACAAGGGCTACGCCGTGCTGTTGCAGGTCTTCCCTGACAGCCCGGCCGAGCAGGCGGGTCTGTTGCCCCACGATCGCATCCTGGTCGTCGCCGGTCAACCGGCGATAGATGAGCACGGCGAGAGCCATCTCGACCTGCTAGAAGGCCCCGCTGGCAGTGAGGTTCAGCTCGTGGCACAGACGCCCGGTCAAGAACCCCGCGAACTCGTCGTCAAGCGTGCGCGCATTCAATCCCAATTGCTGGTGGACGCCTACCGGCTGCCAGGGACAGACGTCGGCTACATCATGATCCCGACCCTTTGGGATGAGACGGTGGCGGACCGCGTACGCCAGGCGTTAGAGAGCCTGATGTCCCTTGGGGCGTTGGATGGCTTGATCCTGGACATGCGCATCAATGGCGGTGGGCTAGATACGGCGCTGCGGGACACCTTGTCCATCTTTACCACCGGGGAATTGGGCACCTTTGTCAGCCGTGAAGCCGAGCGCCCCCTGGTGATTGAGGCGGCCCCCGTGGGCAACTCACAAGAACTGCCGCTGGCGGTGCTCGTAGGGCGAGAGACAGAGAGCTTTGGCGAGATTTTTAGCGGGATATTGCAAGAGCGCGGGCGGGCGCTAGTAGTGGGACGTCTCACCGATGGCAACGTAGAGACGCTGTGGCGATCGGACCTGGAGGATGGCTCGCGCGCCTGGATCGCCAGCGAGACCTTTCGTCCCCCGAACGGCGCCGACTGGGAAGAGAGCGGCATCATCCCCGACGTCGAAATCCCGCTGGACTGGGACGAGTTCACCGTGGAGGCCGATCCGCAGTTACAGGCCGCGCTGGACTGGCTGCTCCGATCATCAGAATGAGCGCACTGTAAGTGCGACGTCCGCGCCGTTAGGGCTGGCGCGGACGTCGCAGTGACCGGGGAGGCGACCCGTCGGTCGTCTCCGAAGGGGAACTCGCGCGGCAAGGGGCCGCGCTGTCGACCGGCCCGGTCTTCTATGCTAATTACCAGCAACGTCGCCCCAAGGTTCAGCTTGCCTGGCTCGTCCCTTCGTGTTACACTGCGCTCCACTTTTAAATTGGAGCAAGGTCTGTGCAACGTATCGACCACGACGGCGTCATCTTTTATCGCTTCGAAGGACCGGCGAACGAGCCGGGATTGGACCACGCCCTTTTCACCCGGCGGGGCGGCGTCAGCCGGCCACCCTTTGCCACACTCAACACCGGGCACACGGTGGGCGATGACCTGGCGGCCGTGCGGATCAACCATCAACGGGCGTTGGCAGCGCTAGGCTGGCGAGAGCAAGACGTCGTCACCGCGCACCTGGTTCACAGCGCGCGGGTGGCGGTGGTCGGGCCGGGCGACCGGGGCGCGGTGCATCCCGAGACCGACGCGCTGCTCACGGCTGACCCGGG
>CAYOGX010001257.1:0-1714 GCA_964403235.1 uncultured Planctomycetales bacterium
TGCGTCCATTGCGTTACTGTTGTTTTTCTCCCAAGCGAACGGCCCGGCCGCTACGTTCAACGTCCGCGATTTCGGCGCCCGAGGCGACAAGACCACCAACGACGCGAAGTCCATCCAGGCGGCCGTCGACGCGTGTCACCGTAACGGTGGCGGCACTGTTTGTCTTCCGCCGGGTGACTACCTGACGGGAATGATTCGCCTCCGCAGCCACGTGACCCTTCGCCTGGAAAACGGCGCCACGTTGTGGGCCAGTCCGCGGGAGAGCGACTACATCCGAAGCGACCACGTGGGCCGCGGTGTGAAAATCATCTATTACCTACTCGTGGCGGAGGACCAGGAACACGTCACCCTGGAAGGCGACGGCGTGATACACGGCGTTGGCCAAAGCGACCTGCTCCGCCGGGCCGGCGCCAAAGACAAGATGCCGCCGTTCCAGATCGGCACCCTCTTCTTCCAGCGATGCAGCCACGTGGCCGTCCGCAACCTCACTTTCCGCCACAGCGCGTGCTGGACACTCCACTTCCGCCGGTGTGAGAAGGTGTTTGTCAGCGGCGTGAGCATCCTCAACAACTACTTCCGCACGGTTACCGACGGGATCGACCCCGTCTCCTGCCGTGACGTCCACATCACCAATTGCCACATCTCCACCGGCGACGACTGCATCTGCCTGAAGACCGTCGACGGCCACCCTTGCCGCCACGTGGTCGTCAGCAACTGCACCCTCGAGTCGATAGCCACAGCAATCAAATTGGGCACGGAATCCGAGGCCGACTTCCACGATATCCGCGTTTCCAACTGCACGATCCGCAATTCCACCGTTGGAGTGGGTATATACATCAAAGACGGGGCGACCGCCGAGCGAATCTCCTTCACCGATCTCTCGATCGGGACAGTCGAGAAACCCGCCGAGATCGCTGAGTATTCCCGAAGGGCGATCTACCCGATCTTCGTCGATATCGAAAGGCGCCAGGACGATTCACCCCTCGGCACGATCCGCGACATGACTTTCCGCAACATCCAAATCCACAGCGACAACGGGTGTCTCATCCAGGGCTCTCGGGAAAGCCCGCTGGAGAACATCTCGCTGGAAAACATCACGGTGAGGGTAAATAAGGCCTTCGACTACTCCGATCGCGCAAAACACGGCGGCGGAAAGGCCAATCCCAACGACGACCGCCGCACGCTCTACGCAAGGAAGCCTTCCTACATGACTATCGCCCACGTCGAAGGGCTGCTGGTCGACAACCTTCGCCTCTTCGTCAAAGACGACGTGTTCGGCCAGTACCCTCGATCGGCCCTGTCGGTTTACGAAACGGAGTCCGCCGTGATGCGCAGTGTCCGTCGAAAGCCGGCCGGCAAAGAGGGTGGACAACCGGTGATCCTTATGCACAATTGCCGGGACATGTTCGTTACAAGCTGCTGTCCCTGGCCCGGCACACCGGTCTTACTGGAACTGACAGGTCCGAAGACGTCTCGCATCGCGCTGGCGGGCAATGACCTCAGCGGTGCCGGGCAGGCAGTCGTGCAGGCCGACGATGTGCCCGACGGAGCGACGCGCCGACCGTAACGCCACAATGCCGGACTCGCAGACCTGGCAACCGCGTCCTTCCGAACGGGGCGATGCCTACCACGATTTCGCCACGGCATGCTTGACGACGACATCGTCGCCGGGGCCGTAGTCGTAGATCACAAACCGCCGGCGGCCGTCGCCGTT
>CAYOGX010001258.1:0-1704 GCA_964403235.1 uncultured Planctomycetales bacterium
CGTCGGCCTTGGCCTCGAGCATGGCCTTGGCGAACTCGGCGAACCCCTCCGGGCCGTGGCGGTTATAGTAGAGGGCACATTCGGTGATCGCCTCGCCGAGCTTGGCCTTGGCCATCTGTGCGTACGGGCTGGAGTATTGCGGCGGCGTCTGGTCCGCCAGATCGATGTAGAGCTTGCCGATCGGTTGGTTCGACCAGTACGCGCGCGGTTCACTCAACGCGGGTTGGTTCCACGCGTCGCGGATGGGTGGGATGATATTCGTCTGCCGGAACCGGTCGTCGAACGGCTCGACGGCGTAGTAGAGATGCAGGGCCAGTTCCCAAGCCAGCTCGCAATTGCGCGACTTCTTGGTGATGCCGACCATCGTTCCGCCCCACGTACTCGTCCGTCGCCGGCCGGGCCTGACCGCGGGCACCGGCATCAACGCCATCTTGCCCGACACGCGGGGAATGTCGTTCTCGAAGAAGCGGGTCCGCCAGTCCGGGCAGATGAAGCACAGCAGGTAACCGGCCTCGACCTGCTGCGTGAGGATCTGGCGGTCGCCGAGCGAGTTGCCGATCCGGTCCGGCCCCGCGACCAGCGGGATGTACCAGAGCAGCGTCTCGAGGGCGACCGGATCGTCCATCGTCAACCGGCCGTCGGCGTCGAAGTAGCCGCCGTCACGCTGGAACAGCAGCACCTCGAAGTTGTGGAAGTTGTTGTCCGACAGCTCGATCATGTACCGATCGACCGTGCCGTCGCCGTCCAGGTCGCGGGTGACTTTCCGGCCGGCCTCGATGAACTTGTCCCAGGTATCGAGGTCGGCCGCGTCGATGCCCTCGGCCTCGAACAGGTCGCGGCGGTAGGCGAGCATCACCGGGTGTACGTCGTGGGGCAGACCGAAGATCCGCTTGCGCGACGTCCACGGCGCGAAACGCGTCTGCACGATGCGGTCGTACAGCCCGGTCGCATGGAGCCGATCCGTCAGGTCGACGAAGCCGATGTCCTCGAGCGGGCCGCGGAAGAACATCCCGACGGCGCTGATCTCGGTCTCGACCAGGTCGGGGACATCGAGGTCGGCCCAGAAGGCGGCCTGCATCCGCGACGTGACCGCGCTGCCGTGGACGAGCTGCAAGTCGACCTTCACGCTCGGATGCGTCTGCTCGAAGAGCGGGATGATGTCCCGGTAGGCGTCGTAGTGGGTCCTGGCGAAGACCCAGACGCGAAGCAACGTCTGGCCAGTGGGCAGGTTGCCCGAGTCGGCGGGGGGGTAAATCACCAACCACCCGCTAGACAAGACGAGCAGGACGAGCAACAACGTCGGTGCGGGACCAATCGGCAGACGAGTGACCAAGCCAACCCTCGCCGTTCGCGGCACGGAATCGCCAGGTCATTCTAATCCGCTGCCGGAACGACGTCACGCCAGGCAGGCCTACCGTTCGCTGCTCGCACGCGGCGCGCGCAATCGGCGGACGCCGACGCGTCAGGGCGGCTCTTCCCAATGCATTGGACGATGACGACGGTGGGGAACAGCGCCGGCTCTCGTCGTAACCTGGCGTGGTGGTCAGGCGGCGTAGGTCGACCAGGAACGAGTGACACGGTTAGACGTCCGCCTGCTTATAGCCTAGCATATACGAGTTGCCATTGGTTGGTGGTGGCTATGACGGGATGTTAGATGGCAAAGGGATCGCCCGTTAAGATAGCGCTCGTAGTCTTTTGGTTTTC
>CAYOGX010001259.1:0-1699 GCA_964403235.1 uncultured Planctomycetales bacterium
TCTGCCGCGCCTTGGCGTAGCCGCCCGGCAGCTCGGTGGTCAATTGCCGCCAATCTTGTGAGCCGTCCGCGCCGCCCACGCGCCGGCTGAACCGCTCCGTCCCGGGCACCTTCCGCCCGTTGCGATCACAGTAGTAGGCGCTGGCGTAGGCGCGGGCGTGTTTGAGCTTGTTCGGCCGGACCCAGACCGACACGAGGTAGTCGCTGTGCATGTGAATCGGCACGTCTTGGCCTTGGTAGACGTAACCGAGACTCCCCCCTCTCAGTTCCAAGTAGAAAGACGGCGGGGCGTCGTGGCCAACCTTCTGATCGAAGCGACCGGCCAGGTAATGGGGGAACCCCTCGCCCAAGTGACGCTGCCAATACATGGGCACGGACTCGACGTTGCCCCGCTTGCGCTCGTCGAAATCGAAGGACTTGACGACGCGGCGCCGCATGACCCCACGGACGTCGCGGACCACAACGACCCCCTCCGGGCCCGGGGTGAGCCGGGCCGGTTCAGCCGACGGGGCCGACGTCGCCGCTTCGTGGGTCGCCCCTCCCGGGGGGGTCCGCAGCGACAACATCGGCTGGGATTCGCCAACGCCGCCCACCGCGACCACGAGGACCGCCATCGTAACGGACCATGGCCCGGGCAGACCGCCCCCGTCGCGGGTGTGACCGACCTGTGCGCAGGGTCTTCCCGTCATCCTTGTCGTTATCGGCAGGCCGCCGCGGTCAATCCATCTCCCTCCACGCACCCGGGCCTGGATTGCCAGAAAAAACGACTTTAAGAACACGAGAGGTGTTAATTTGCGCGTCTCAAAATGGCGAAACTTGTTGCTTGCGTTGAGCTTAGCTTCTCATATACTCCACCTGGCTTACAGGCAGGGCACGAGTGGGGTCTGATGTCTGTGCCCGTTCTACCCAGCAGGCGGGATGCAGCTCATGCAGCCGGCTCTTGAACTGATACAACTGGCCCAACTGATCCGCACCACCGCCGGTGCGGTCGAATCGACTCTGGACAAGCGCGTCGAGGCGGGGTCTGACCAGGGGCTGGGTCCGAAAGCGGTCCAGCGTGGGAAGGTGGAGCTCGGCGTCGCGTATCAGTCGTTGGTTCGGGCGGCCCAGGCCCTCGACGTGGTCCGGGCCTCTTGAGACAAGGCGTTGCCCGAACGCGTCTTCCCGGGCCGACCGTGGCGGCTCGCCCGTTCCCGACACACCTAGTGCTGCGTTACCCGTCATCTGATGGGTGGGTGGCCCATGGCTTTAGCCGTGGGGGACGCGAATCGGCAAGGAATTCGTGTCCCCCACCTCTGAAGAGGTGGGCCACCCACTCCGAGCAAGTTCATCAAATCACGTGTCGCGAAGCACTAGGTCCCCAAGTGTTCCCAACGGCCGCGGGCCTCTCCCAGCTGCTCGATCGTGCCGATGTCGAACCAGATGTCCTCCTTGCCGCCGTAGGCGTAGCCGAACACGGGCGTCTGGGCGTGCAACCATTCGACGAACTCCCCGGTCTTGTCGGGCGAGTGGCCCTGGGCCAGATAGTCGGCCAGCAGCGTGTGGACCTCGGCGCGGTAGGCGTAGATACCGATCGACGCGAGCGTCGAGCTGGGGGTCTTCGGCTTCTCGACGAAGCCGACGACGCGTCCATCGTCGGTCAGCGTCGGGATGCCGTACAGACTGGCCACCTCAGGCGTCCCGACGTCGTATAGGGCCAG
>CAYOGX010001260.1:0-1695 GCA_964403235.1 uncultured Planctomycetales bacterium
ACGGCAGAACCGAGCGGTTTCCAATGCTGATTCTCCAGCTGGGTGGCACGGTCAAGGAACGACCCGTTAGGGTCGGGTCTTGGCCGTGTCGTGGCGATCGCGCGCCCACACGGCCAAGCTGCGCCGAGTCCCTCGGCTTCGCTTGACCGTGCCACCCCTCCGTGCTACCGGTCCGCGTCATGCGTCCGCGCTGCCTGCTGCCTGTTGACACGTCGGCTTGATGTGTAGAATCCGTCTACTGCGGCGCGCGGGGGTTGGCGAACGAGGCGCTGCGTAGGGTTCGGAGTAGGATGGCCATGCGGATTCGAGCAGGTATTCGTGTCGTTTGCGCGTTGACGGTGGTGATGACGATGACCGATCGGGTCGCAGGACAGTCCGGGCCGTACGCGCCCCAGCGGTTTGAGTTGGGCCCGGTGCCGCCCACGGTGGACCTGCGGAACATGGTCCGGGCCCACATCGTGCGGCGGTGCTGCGAGCTGCTCGACAGGGCGGCGGCCACGCGGAGCCAAGCGATCGGGTCGGGCCGGTGGCAGCCCTGGCGTGACGCGGTCAGACGGGCCGTGCTCGACGGGTTGGGCGAGATGCCGTTCGGGCCAGACGGTCCGCCGCTCAACGTCCGTGCCGTCTCACGACACGAGCGGAAGGGCTACGTCATCGAGAACGTGCTGTTCGAGTCGCTGCCGGGCTGGGACGTCAACGCGTCGGTGTATCTGCCGTCGGCGGGCGAACATCCTCCGCCGTGGCCCGCCATCGTCGTGCCGGTCGGCCACAGCGGCAAGCAGATGGAGAGCTATCAGATCCCCGCCCAGGTGTTCGCCCGGCTCGGCTACGTGGCCGTCACGTTCGATCCGCCCGGCATGGCGGGCGAGAAGCGGACCGGCAACGATCATTTCAGCGACGGCGTCCGCTGCTACCTAACGGGCTATTCGTCGAACCGCTACTTCGTCATCGACGCGATCCGCTGCATCGACTACCTGGCCACGCGCAAGGACGTGGATATGCGCAACGGGGTAGGGATGACGGGCGTGAGCGGCGGCGGTACGACGACGATGTTCGCGACGCTGCTCGACGGGCGGATTCGCGCGTCGGGCCCGTCGTGCTGCGCGGTACCGAACGCGTACCACCCCGTGCTGGACGGCTATGCCCCGTGCGCCGAGACGCTGGCGGCGGGGCGGTTCGCGGACGGGCTGGACGACGTCGACCTGCTGGTCGCGGCCATGCCCACGCCGCTGCTGCTGATGGCGGGGGCCGGGGACGAGGTCTTCAAGATCGCGTGGTCCCGTCAGATTGCCGCCGACGTCCAGGCCGCCTACGACAAGGCCGGCTTCGGCGAACGATTCAGGTTCTACGCCGATCCGGGCGGGCATGCCTACACCGTCGAACAGGCCGTCGAGTTCGTCAAATGGATGGACCGATGGGTCCGCGGCACGCCCGGACGCGCCCTGCCCGCGGTCAAGCGGGGCGATTTCGAGATGGTCTCGCCCGACCTGCTGAAGTGCCGTCCGCGACTGGAGGGCAATATCTTCTCGATGAACCGCGCACTGGCCGAGCGATTGCGTCAGAAGCGGTCGGGTCTGCCGATCCGCGATGCGGCGATGCAGGTGGCCCACGTCAAGGGCCTCCCGCCGGTCCCCAAGGTCCGCGGCGGACCCCCGTCGCTCGTGTGGTTTCACCATCTGCAAGAGCTGATGCTGA
>CAYOGX010001261.1:0-1695 GCA_964403235.1 uncultured Planctomycetales bacterium
GTCACGATGACCGGAGCACCTGCCGTCATGCCCCGACGGCCCGGCAGGATTGAGTTGATGCGGCCCGGTTGCGGATCAAACCACATCGTCGCGTTGTTGAGGACAATGCCGGTGCCTCTGGGTACGACGGCGGAGCCGAAATGCTGGCCGAGCGTCGACAGCAACGACACCATGTTGCGGTCCTTGTCGATGACGGTCAGATGGGTGGTGTTGCTGTCGCCGGCGTTGCCGGGCGGGAGATCGCTGGGTGTACCGCCACCGTTGAACGGCCATGGCGCGCCGGCCGTGGCTGCGGTCCCGGCCGCGGCCGGATCGAACGCGGCCCGGCGTTCCGTCGCATACGGCTTCGACAGAATGCCGTCGAGCGGGATCGAGGCCGTCTCCTGGTCACCGAGGTATTTGTGACGGTCGAGAAAGGCGAGGCGCTGCGCCTCGGCCATCAGGTGAAGCTCCTCCACGCTGCCGGGCTCCATCCCGGCAACGTCGAACCCTTCCAGGATGTTGAGCGCCTGCAGCACCGTGGGAAAGCCGGAGTTGTCCAGGCCGCCGACGATGTTGTAGCCGCGGTAGTCGGCGGCGATCCCGCCCTCGACGATACGCGGTTCGTAACCCGCGAAGTCCTCGTAGCGCAGGAGCCCGCCCATCTCCGCCATGTCGGCGGAAATCGCCTCGGCGATCGGGCCGCGATAGAAGGCGTCCGGTCCTTCCGCCGCGATCAGCCGCAGGGTTCGGGCGAGGTCCGGCTGGGCGAAGGTGTCGCCCTCGACACCCAGCATCGGTGCGCGATAGCTCGTCCCGTCCTCGCGGTAGAAGACCCGCCGCGATTCCGGGAACATGGCGAGACGGTGCTGGTTGACCGCCATGGCCAGGCACACGTACCAGTCGATCGGGTACCCGTCCTCGGCATGCCGGATCGCCGGAGCCATTGTCTCGTCGCGCCCGAGCGTCCCGAAGCGTTCCAGCGCCCGCAGCAGGCATCCGGGCATTCCCGGTACGCCCGGCGTGAGAACCCCGGTGTTGTTGGCGTCGTTCTCGACGGACGGCCAGCCGTAGATGCCGGCCGGTGCGTCAGGGTCGCTGATCCTGAACTGATCGGGCTTGATCGCCTGGGGCAGGGTCAACGTTCCGTCGATGACCCACGTCCTGTTCGTGCGTGCCTCGTGGTAGACCATGATCGCGATGCCGCCGAGTCCGCTGTTGAAGGGTTCCACGACACCCACTGCGAAGCCGGCCGCGACGGCTGCGTCGACGGCGTTGCCGCCGCGCTGCAGCATCTCCACACCCGCCTCCGTCGCCGGCCCGTACATGGTCGCAACGACCCCGACGTCGGACGACACTTCCGACTTGCTGATGTTCCATTCGCTGCGCTGCACGCGATCTGACTCCGTTTCGCTCCGGGGGCGGTCCTGAAAAAAAAAGGCCGCCCGCACTGGAGCGCGGACGGCCGGGATCGGTTACGGCTTCGGACTACTCCTCGAGCCAGGTGTTCCAGAAACGCATCGAATAGAAGGGAACGAAGCCCTGGTGTGCGTTCGTCGTCACCTGGGTCAGGCCGCGGTCACCGGCGAGCAGATAGTAGGCGTTGTCGAACATCCAGTATTCGAGTTCCTGCCAGATCCTGGCCCGCTCCTCGACGTCCGGTTCCTGAAGCCACTGGCTGGTCAGGGATTCGAACGTTTCGTTCGTTTCCATCTG
>CAYOGX010001262.1:0-1690 GCA_964403235.1 uncultured Planctomycetales bacterium
TGCACATTGACCTCGGCCCAATCCGACAGACCGTCGCCGTCGGTGTCCACGAACTCGTCGGCGCCGATGTCGTAATCGTCCGCGCCGCCAAGCACGTCGACCGGCCGCGCCTCGCCGTCCATGTCGTCCGCCGGGCCGGCAGGACAGTGGTCTATGCAGGGCGAATTGATGGTCAGGTGCCCACCCGCCGTGAGGAGCGGATCGAGATCGATGTTCGTCCCGTCCAGGTCGAGCGTGCAGCCGATCTCAACATGCGCCTCGCCCGGGCCGCCCTGCACGTCGCTGTACCGGACCGTGAGGGTCGATGGATAACTAATCGCCCACAAGGAAATCTCGTGACCGGTGGACGCCGTATTGCCCCACAGAATGCAGTTGGTCATCGTCGGGCTGCTGGGCCAGCAACAGATGCCGCCGCCCCAGTCGGTCGCCGTGTTGCCGCTGATCGTGCAGTTGGTGATCGTCGGGCTGCTGTCAGAGCAGTAGATGCCGCCGCCCACGCTGTTCGCCGTGTTGCCGGTAATCGTGCAGTTGGTGATGGCCGGGCTGCTGATGTAGCAGCAGATGCCGCCGCCCCAGTCGGTCGCCGTGTTGCCGGTGATCGTGCAGTTGGTGATGCTCGGACTGCTGTTGTTGCGGCAAAAGATGCCGCCGCCCCAGTCGGTCGCCGTGTTGCCGCTGATCGTGCAGTTGGTGATGCTCGGACTGCTGTTGGCGGAGCAGTAGACGCCGCCGCCCCAGTCAAAGCTCCCCTTCTTGATCGTGAACCCGTTGACAACGCTCGCCGTTGTCTCGCCGCTGTAAAAACAGAAGCCCCTGCCGGAGTCTTCGCAGTCGATGATGCAGGTCGCGGCGCCGTTCTCACTCTGGACCGTGATGGCCTTGCCGCCGAAGTCGAGGTTCTTGTTGTCGGCACCCGTGTAGGTGCCGTCCTTCACGAGCACGTCGTCCACGCCAGACACGGCGGCATCAATGCCGTCCTGGATGTACTGGTAAGGATTCGCCTCCGTGCCGTCCCATGGGCCGCCCGTGTTGTCGTCGTCCACGTAGATCGTGCCCGCCACAGCCGGGCCGGACAGAATCAACGCGACGATGACACACGCAAGAGCTACATGCCGCTTCATTGGTGCCTCCTCCCGTGCCTGAACACGTCACGTTCATGTTGGACCCGCGGTGCGCCAACGGTGAGCGTGCGGCACCTCCCCCAGAGGAGACCTCGATGTGGTCAAAAACACAGGCATTTCGCAAACCCATACACGCGATAAGGCTACCACAATGAACGTGTCGTGTCAAGAGGATTCTGCACCAGATTACAGAGGACTATGGACAGCGCGCTGCGCTGGGCCCACCCCCAGGCACCACGAACCCGTGGACGTTGCGGGGCAACTACTTCCCGTGCACGTTCCCCCTGTCCTTTCGAGCGTTGCGGCGCCCGGCGTCCTGCTCGTTCGGCGTCGCCGTCGGCGTGGCCGAAGTCGAAGCAGAGGCAACGGTCCAGTGGGAGATGACTTCGGTGAGGTCGAGGCCGTTGATGATGGCGTTGCAGTCGAGGTCGGCGGCGGGGTCCCAGAGCGGGTCGCCGGGTTCGGTCTCCCAGGCGGACAGGACGGCGGTGAGGTCGAGGCCGTTCACGACCAGGTTGCCGTCCACGTCGCCGAGGATGGCGGGCGGGCTGTGGTAGCCCATGTCCACG
>CAYOGX010001263.1:0-1690 GCA_964403235.1 uncultured Planctomycetales bacterium
CATCCCCTTCAACGTCATCGAGCCGGTGATGGAGAAGCTGGCCACGCAGAGCTGGCTGCTCTACCAGCAGAAGTCCATCAGCGAGCGGCAGGTCGATGAGCTGACCACCAGTCTCAAGCGTGCCAAGGTCGGTATCCGCACGTTTCTCGCCGAGACAACCGTCACGCTGGGAGATCTGCTGACGCTGCAACCGGGAGACATTATTGAGACCGAGCGACCCGCCAACAGCGAGGTCGTGGTCCAGGTCGAGGGCCGAAACAAGCTGGCAGGACGCCTGGGCCAGTTGAAGGGCATGCGGGCCATCAGGGTTACGCGACAAATCGATCAGGGCACCCGGGTGTGACGCTTCGTGACCTGCCTTGAATCTCTCCACCGCCGATCCGCCGTATCCCGCCACCGATCCCTCCGGCGTATCGATCCGACCGGAAGCGTGCCCACGCCACCCGTCCTGGCCGCGTGGGTCTGTCGCCGGGCGCTCGATCTGTGGCGCGCCGACGGCGGTGGGCGCGGCACGTCACGGCCGCCTCGTGTGCTCGATCCCGCCGTCGGCGACGGCGTATTTCTGGTCGAGACGGCCCGAGCATCGGACGCAGTGGGCCGACGGTGCAAGGGCCATTTGTTTGGTGTCGACATCCAGCCGGACGCCGTCCGTCGGGCGCGATGCGCCGTCCCGGACGCGCGGATCGTCGTCGGCAACTACCTGCTCGATCGGCCGCCCGGCCCGGGGTCGTATGACCTCATCGTCGGCAACCCGCCCTATCTCGGCCAGCGCGACGTGACTCGCCTGGAGTACGGGCGGGACCTATACGATCGATACGGCGTCAAGGACGATCTGTACGTCTATTTTCTGCTCCGATCGCTCGATTTGCTGGCCGACGGCGGGGTGCTGGCCATGGTCACCAGCGATTCCTGGCTGACGCTGATGGGCAAGGAACCGCTCCGCCGGAGGATGCTGCAACATCGGCTTGATCACGTGATCCGTCTGCCGTCGGAGACGTTCGCGGCCCGCATCCATGCCTGCTGTTTCGGACTGGTTCGCGGGGTGAAGGCTGACAAGGTCCGGACGTTTGATGCCTCCGCGTGTCGCCCGTCCGACGTCGTGTTCCAACCGCGTCGCGGGCGCTGCGTACCGCAGGCTGTCTATCGGAAGGCGCCAGGGGCCATGATCTTTGACCCGACGCCCGACAATGTCAGGCTCCATCGCGCCTTCAGTCCGATCCTGTCTCGTTGGCAGGCCGGGGCGTTCTCTCGACGCGAACGGTCGGGCCCGTGGCGCGTGGGCGACGTGGTTCCGTTGGAGGCGGTCGCCAGGGTCGTCGACGTGGGCGTCCATTCGCGGAACTGCCGGCACCGGCTGTTTTTCGCTGACAAGGTCCGGGGCGGTCTGCAACGGCTGTTGCAGGGGCGGCAGATCGATCGATGGTGTGTGCGATGGGACGCGCCCAGTGCCCGCTACCGTTGGGTCGACATCGGCTACCGGCCCAGACCCGGCGTCAAGGGGATCGGTCGGTCCGGTCGGCCGAGCCGGCGAGACGAGTACTGGGACTTCCAGGGCGATCCCGCCATTCACCACGCGCCCGAACGCATCCTGATCCGACAGACCGGCGATGCCGTCGTCGCCGCCTATCTGGCGCAGAACCGTCTGGTCCACTACACCGACAACACGTTGTTCAAGTGCCTGCCGAGCGAC
>CAYOGX010001264.1:0-1687 GCA_964403235.1 uncultured Planctomycetales bacterium
CGCCTACGAGCCCGAGACTGGCCAGCCGTACACCTACCGGATCGGGAAGTGGGATCTGAGCGCGCTCGATGCGACGAAGGCCTACCTGGTGTTCGCGGTGGCGGTCGACGACTACGGCAACGATGACTTCGACGCGGCGCGGGAGCGGGCGTTCCGTCTCTGTCCCGACTACACACCGCCTACGCGTCCGACCTTCACGTTCGACTTCGACGCCTGTCCGGCCGAGGGGCTGCGGGCGGCGTTGGAGAGCGGCACGACTTGCTACAACCATGGCGACCCTGCCTTCGAGATCGCGGCCGAGAACACCGGTCCGTGGACCCCGACCTGCGGCCGGATTGCCCCGCACGGCTACTACACCGGCGGTTCGACGACCTCGACCTTCATGATCGAGATCACGAGCGGCGGCTCGGCCACGAGTGCCGAATTCAGGTGGCAGAAGGACGGCGGCGGCTGGGTCAGCAATGTCGACGCCAGCGAGCAGGTCTACCTGACCGACGGTGTGTGGGTGAGCTTCATCAACGGCACGAACGGGGCGGCCTCGTTCTCCAACGGTTCGATCTTCACCTTCACCACCGGCGGCCTCGTCTACGACCTGATGTTCACCACGGCCGACAAGGACATCGATCGGACCAAGGTGTTCTGGGAGTACAAGCTCTCCAGCCAGCCGGACGGGGACGAGTACTGGACGTTCCGGACGATGAATCCGGCCCAGCCTCTCTTCGATGCGGCGACCAACACGTTCTCCTCGAGCTGGGAGATCAGCACCCTGACGCCGGCCAACCTCTACGACGTCCGGCTGACGGTCGATGACCTCTCCGGCAATCGCTCGACCTGGATCGTGGCCGAGCATGTCACGATCGATCCGGACGAGCCGGAGGTCGAGCTGACGAACGTCGTGGTTCGCACGGAGACCGGCGATCAGGAAGACACCGTCATCGACCCGGTCGACTTCGGTACGCCGACCGACATTACGCTCGGCGACGTCATCGAGCTGTGGGCGACCGCCCGCGACGACGAAATCAACCTGCCGAATGGTCGCGACGAGGACAACGAGTACCTGGCCGAGACGCCGGTGACCGACCTGATCTTCGAGGCGCGGTTCATGACCACCTCCTCTGGTGGTGTGATTACGTACGAGCCGTGGCAGGAGATCGGCTTCTGGGTGCCGGCCGACACGACCGACATGGATCAGCTGGAGGTCAATGCCTCGGCGATCTGGAATACGAGTGGACTCCGCGAGGGCCGCTACGAGGTCCGAGCGCGGGCGAAGGACTCGATGTGCAACTACGGCAACAGCCTGGTCGTGACGCTGAACGTGCTCGACTGGGTGCCGCCGACGGCGCGCATCGCGGGCTTCTACCCGTGGCAGGAGCTCCACGGCGACGATCCGTACGAGTACTGCCGCGTCTACGCGCTGGTCTACAGCGACACCGACATCGAGAAGGTGCAGTTCCAGTACTGGGATCTCGATGAGGCAACCGAAGACAGCACCTGGATCCCGTTCGGGATTCCAGAGATGGATACGGATGTGAGCGGCACCTACGGTGAGGTCGACGGCGTCTGGCACGCGGACATCGATCTCCACACCTTCGAGGTGGGAGAGATCGTGACGTTCCGTGCGGTGGCGACCGACTCGGATGATAACCAGAACATGACTCCGCCCGAGGTGGACGTCGAGATCTTCGAG
>CAYOGX010001265.1:0-1687 GCA_964403235.1 uncultured Planctomycetales bacterium
CCGTGGCCGAGTCCGTGGGCGGCTATCCGGTCACGATCAACGATCAGGCCGAGAACGACTGGATAGCGGCCACTTTCTTCGCCACAGGAAACAGCCGAATCTGGATCGGGATCAACGATCAAGACACCGAGGGCACCTTTGTCTGGGCGAACGGGGAACCTGTCACCTACACCAACTGGAATTCGGGCGAACCCAATGATGCCGGCACTGGAGAGGACTGCGGGGAGATGTATACCAGCGGTCTATGGAACGACCGAAGTTGCGGTTCGTCCGCTTACAGCCTCATCGAAAGAGATACCGACCCGGGCGTATCAGGGTGGCAGACCTATAACGGCCATTGGTACAGGTTGGTTCTCAACAGCGACCTGCAGGCAGGGGACAGGAATGACCTGGCGACCTGGGTCGCCAACAACACCTCGGACGGCGAAGACGACATTCTTTTCATCATCGACGAGAATGTGCATACGCTGTATGCCGGCGAGGCCGACGGCTCCCTGCTGGAGGCTTTCCTGGACGGCGGCAACACCGTCATGCACACGGGCGACGAAGCCTTCAGGTATTACGTGGATTCCTCCAACACAGCCATCGACGTCGATTCCCAGGGGGCCATGGACATCCTGGACATTTCCGAGGGATTGGACGTTTCCGGGGGCATCCAGTCCCTGACGCAGATCGGGGAGAACATGATCTCCTCTCTCCTGACCTGGACGAATGCCGATAGGTGCGCCAGGCATTCTGCCTTCATCGACGCAGGCTACGAGATCGATTGCGTCTTCGCCGGCGGCCGGAACGGCTGCTCGGACGCGGTCGTTTTCAGGAATCCGGCGACCAACGGCAGGTATGCCCACGTCATCCATGGAGGCAACATAGGCTACCGCGTGGGCGCGTACAACGAGATCATCCAGTGGTGGCTGGGATGGATGCGAAGAGATGTTGCCGTCAACCAGTCGGACGGGTACGCGGACGGCTTTGCCAGAATCGACCTGACCGACATCACCTTCGAGTATTACGACAACGAAGATGCCGAGCACGACGGACACACCGTCAACATCGGGATTCGGGATATGGCGGAGCCGATCCAGGGCGGACTGCCCGAAGGATACCTGGGCGATTACGGCATGAGCTACCACGTCCTCAGAGGCTACGGATGGGACGGGACCTACGCCAACGACACGCGCTTCAGGCTGTCCACTCAATCCGTCATCGCCAAGAGCCATATCTTCAGCCCGACAGGTCAGATCAGGACGTGGAACGCGGACTGCGCCAACGGCACCTACTCCGTGACCGTGGGCTACGGCGACGCGCAGGCGGCACGCGCGAACCATGTGATCAACCTGGAAGGCACCACCCTTCCCCTGCCCAATGGAGGCGCCACAGGCTCCGGGGAAGTCCTGGAGTACACTGCGAACGCGACGGTCAGCGACGGCCAACTCACCATCGCGATCGGCGGCGGGACCACGGAGACCGACCTGGCCTATATGACCGCCACGGGCCCGGAGACGCTCCAATTCAACTTCGGTCCTGCGTTGGACATGAACCAGGAAGGGTCGGGCTACAACTTCTGCTGGTACGGCGATTCCATTCCGGTGCCCTGCGGCACGCCGACCCCGACGCCGACCGCCACGTCGACTCCGACGAACACGCCGACGCGATCGTTCGTCTGCGCTCGCGGGCGTCCCGTCTCGCT
>CAYOGX010001266.1:0-1685 GCA_964403235.1 uncultured Planctomycetales bacterium
CCGCTGACCCAACTGGCAGGCCGGTACATCGTCGAGACGCGGATCCCACCGAACGCCGGCGTCTCCTGGGGCAGAAAGTCCCGTTGCAGCCGACTGGCCAGCCGCATCTCCTGATCGATCTCCGTGAAATGTAGGTTGAGCCGCCTGCCCAGTCGTTGCATGTTCTTCAGCTCGTGCTCGAGCTGTTCGATGACGGGCCGGTAGTGCGCCATCGTCGTAAACCGGCCGACCAGTTCGTCGCTGCTCGCCTCGGGCCTGACCGGACTCACATACGCCCAGGGCGAGCCGGTGAGCTGCTGGCCGTTCACCTCGGGCGTCATCACGACCACGCCGACGCGGGCGTCCCTGCATCGCTCGGCCAGTCGGTTGATCTCGACCATCGCGGCCGATCGGGCTTCGCCGTCCTGGCTGATGTTGAGGACCAGCGCGGCGTCGAGCCCGCCGACAAGCACGGCCTCGCTGACGTCACCGAGCCCGTCGACGGTGGTCACGTGGAAGGCGCCGCCATTCAACAGTGCGGCCATGCTGTCCGGCATGGGACAGCCGTTGCTGACGACCAACAGTTCAATCGGGTCGGCTGGCATGGTGGCGAGGCCCTCGAACGGACTCATAACTCGTTGGGACACCGAAGCGTGCGCAAGTTCGACGCGCCCGCCCGCGCTCCCTCCTGATCTGTCTGTCGGACCGGCACCGCCGCGGCTTTAGGCAATTGTGCCAACCAATTCGCCCGCCGCGACGAAGAGCGAAAAGCGAGGTGGGTGGGGGGAAACCGCCCGCCGCGCGGTTTCGCTCCTTGGGTTTCCCTTTTCGCTGTTGCTCAGGCTGGCATCGGCGGGTATACTTATGATGTTGCCTATCATGGGCATGGTTCACTCGTTTCGTCTGAAGACGTCAAACCGCTACGGGGGATGGGAGGCGAGCCATGAACGAGCAAGCGAGTCTTCTTCTGACGGTGGGGGTGGTGATCATTGCGGGTTCGCAGGCGCGGGCGACCGAACGGTACGTGCCAAGCCCGAACTACCCGACGATTCAGTCGGCCATCAATGCCTGCGTCGACGGTGACGAGGTCATCATCGAGCCGAACACGTACACCGGCCCCGGGAACCGCGACCTGAACTTCGGCGGCCGGGCCATCACGGTGCGCAGCATTGATCCGAACGACCCCAACATCGTGACCGCGACAATCATCGACTGTCAGCGCGCAGGTCTTGGGTTCTACTTCAACTGTGGAGAGGGGCCCAACTCAGTTGTTGCCGGGTTGACGATCACAGGCGGTCGTGCCCAGTGGCATGGCGGGGGGATCTACTGTGGGCTAAGCAGCCCGACGATCACCCACTGCCACATCCGTGACAACTTCGCCTGGGTCCATGACGGAGACGTCACAGGCGGTGGTATCTGGTGCCGTCCTGAGAGCGCAGCGAGGATCACCCATTGCCTCATCACAGGGAACTGGACTGAGGGGTACGACATGAACATCAGCGGAGGCGGTGGTCTCCACATCGGACCGCAGGTGCTGGTCAGCAACTGCGTCATCGCCGGCAACTCAGTCTGCCCCGACAACGATGTGCCGAACCACTACGGTTCGGCCGTCTTATGCTATTGGGGCGGTACGATCAGGAACTGTCTGATCACCGGGAACCGAAACTACAGCTGCGAGGGCTTCGGGGCGGTCTTCTGTTTCGAGG
>CAYOGX010001267.1:0-1679 GCA_964403235.1 uncultured Planctomycetales bacterium
GAGACCATCACCCGGATCATGCAGGTGGCTGAGCTCTGCCAGGCCCGCGTGATCGGCCTGAGCGACAAGACCATCACGCTGGAGCTGGCGGCCGAGCACGGGTCCATCGACGGCATGCTGCAGATGGTTAGGCCGTTCGGTATCGTTTCGCTCGCCCGCAGCGGCCAGATCGCCGTCTCGGCGGGCGACGAGGACGTACAGGAAAACGACATTGAGCCCCGGACCCCTCCACACGTTTGGCGAACTGCTGACGGCGGCCCGCAGTGATTCGCCCCCGCGCATGGCGGTGGCCGCCGCGGCCGAGTCGGCCGTCATCGACGCCGCCACCCACGCGATGCGCGAACGCCTGGTCCGCCCCATCTTCATCGGATCGTGTGACCGGATCAGACGGCTCGCCGACGAGATGCAGATCAGCCTCGATGACGTCGAGCTGATCGAAGCGCCCGATCCCGTCGTCGCGTCGGCCCTGGCCGTCAGGCTCGTCTATGAGGGCCAGGCCGATCTGGTCATGAAGGGCCTGGTCCGGACGAAGAACTTCGTCCGCGCGGTCCTGAACCACGAGTTCGGGCTGCGGCGCGGGCGGGCGATGAGCCACGTGGGCGTGTTCGAGTCGCCGGACCGGTCGCGGTTGATGCTGCTGACGGACTCGGGCATCAACATCCGGCCCCGGTTTAGCCGAAAGGTGGAGATCGTTCGCAACGCCGTGGAGCTGGCTCACGCGTTGGGCATCGCCGAGCCGAAGGTGGCCGTCATCGCCGCCGTCGAGACGGTTGAGCTGCCCACCATGCCGGCCACGCTCGACGCCGAGCTGCTACGCCGCATGGGCCAGGCAGGCCATTTCGGACCCTGCATCGTCGACGGGCCCCTCGCGATGGACAACGCCCTCGACGCTCGAACCGCCGAGGTCAAGGGCCGAGGCAGCCCCGTCGCAGGACACGCCGACATCATCGTCGTCCCCGAGATCGAGACCGGCAACGCCGTCTACAAGACGATTCGCTACCTGGCCGGACGCGACCTGGCCGGTCTCCTCGTCGGCGCGACCGGACCCGTCGTGGTGACCAGCCGGTCCGACTCCCCTGAAAGCAAGCTCTACAGCATCGCGCTCGGCGCGCTGATGAGCCGGGCGTGAAGAAACGCCTAGCCGCCCGGTACCTCTCTCCAACGACTGCCCGATAGGGGTCAACGACGTTGCGCAGGCAAGGTCGCTGTTGGAGTTCGAGACGGGTCTCGCCACTGGTGGCCTCGCGAAGCTTCCTTCGTTCAGGCGCGACGGCCACGTCCGCGCGATGGCACGAACCCTGGGCAAATGCCGCCGGATGAAGTCCGATTCAAGGAGACCCGGGTCCCGGCGTCTCCTGACTTGCACGGGATGCGTAGTGAACGGCCGGGCCTTCGCCGAAACCGTCGGCCGTCGAATCGGGGCGCTTGGCCCTTCCGAGCCGCAGGAACAGCGTCGGGAGGAGCAGTAGGTTCAGCAGCGTTGACGTGGTAAGTCCCCCGATGATGACGACGGCCATGGGGTACTCGATCTCGTGACCGGGCCGGTTGCCCGCGAGCACGAGTGGCAGTAGTGCGAAGCCTGCGGTGAGGGCTGTCATGAGAATGGGGGCCAGGCGCTCCTCGGACCCGCGAAGGATGAGGGCAGGGCCGAACGGCTCACCCTCGCCTTCGAGGTGTCG
>CAYOGX010001268.1:0-1679 GCA_964403235.1 uncultured Planctomycetales bacterium
GCCGAAGTGCGTGTGGTCGGCCCATTGGTCGTCTCCTTGTGGGTGAGACCGATGCGATCGAGCAGGGCGCGACGATCGTTGACTGGGTCGAAAGAGCCGGTAAGCTAGTGAATTTGGGGCAAGTGCCCTACGGTAGGCCGACGGATGCCGACGTTCAGCTACACAGCCCGAAACGGCCAAGGCGAGGAGGTGGCCGGCGTCCTGACCGCCGAGAATCAGCAGGCGGCCTTGCGGACGCTGGACGATCGGCGACTGTTCCCGATCAAGATCGAGGAAGGGGGCCAGGCGGGCCGGTCGGTGCTGCCGGGTCGGCGCAAGCGGGTCCGGTTGTCGCACCTGGGTCGGTTCTACGGGCAACTGGCCGATCTGCTCAAGGCGGGGGTGCCGGTCCTTCGGAGCCTGGACGTCCTTGCCAAGGCCACGCCCAACGCGGCGCTCGTGGAGATCATCCGGGAGGTCCGCGACGACGTGGCCGGCGGCGACAGCCTTGCCGACGCCATGGAGAGGCACTCCCACGTGTTCAGCGAGCTGCACGTCTCGATGGTCCGAGCGGGGGAACGGGGCGGGTTCCTGGAAGAGGTGCTGGGCCGTGTGTCGACGTTCGTGGAGCGTCAGAACGAGCTTCGCAACAAGCTGGTCGGATCGACGATCTACCCGATGCTGCTGATGACCGCCGGGATGGGCGTGGTCCTGCTGATGCTGACGGTGGTGGTCCCGCGGATGCGGCCGTTCCTCGAGCGGCAGGAGGCCCGGGGCGAGCTGCCGGCGCTGACGATCGGGTTGTTCGCGGTGTGCGATTTCCTGGTCGGGTACTGGATGTACATCATCGTGGTGCTGGTGATCGGGATCATAGGGGCCTTGCCCTACCTGCGGAGCGAGGCGGGGCGGTTCGCCATGGACCGATTGAGGCTGAAGCTGCCGGTCGTCGGCAAGATTACGACGCTGGTGGCGATCTGCCGGTTCTGTCGGATCTTGGGGACGATGTTGGCCAACGGCGTGCCGATCTTGCAGTCGCTGAAGGTCAGCAAGGATTCGGCGGGGAACTTGGTGCTGGCAGAGGAAATAGACAAAGCGGCCGAAAGCGTCCGCCAGGGCGAGACGCTGGCGGGCCCGCTCGGCGAGAGCGGGATGTTCCCGCTGGACATCATCGACATGATCGCCGTGTCGGAGGAGGCCAATACGCTCGACACGGTGTTGGTGAACATCGCCGACACCAACGAGGTCCGGGTATCGCAGGTCGTCGATCTGGCGGTTCGGCTGCTCGAGCCGGTGTTGTTGTTGGTGATGGCGATTATGGTGCTGATCATCGCGTTGGGGATCCTCGTGCCGGTCCTGACGTCGAGCAGCACCGCGCTGGGGTAGTTCGGTGGTCCGGGAACCGGTCGCGACCGGGCCGGGCGGGTAGATAGAACAGACGGGTACGTCTCGGTTTAACAGGAGAAGTCGTGATGCGTAGGCAAGTCAGGAGCGGTTTTACGTTGTTCGAGGTGCTGTTGGTGATCGCGATCCTTGCGCTGTTGGCGGCGTTCGTCGTGCCGCGGTTCCTAAAGGTTGGCGAGCGGGCGAAGACCGATACGGCCAAGTCTGCGCTCGGTCGCAGCGGCCCGTTGGCCACGGCGCTGGACCTGTACTACCGCCTGACTGGCGCCGGCTGGAAGGCATCTACGGCTGAAATATCT
>CAYOGX010001269.1:0-1671 GCA_964403235.1 uncultured Planctomycetales bacterium
CGACCGTCTCGAGCGACCAGCCGAACATCCGCTCGGCGCGATCGTTCCAGCCGGTGACGCGGCACTGGTCATCATAGATAACGAACGCGAGCGGGGCCGTATCGTAGACGTTGCGGTAGCGCTCCTCGCTGTCCCGCAGGGCCTCTTCCACCCGCTTGCGCTGAGCCTCCGCCGCCTCCAGCTCAGCGACTCTTCTGCGAAGCCCCGCAAGCTCGCCAATAAGCTCTGCCTTCGTCTTGCTCGGGTCTTGTCTCATGCTGCGCCTCCCCGAGCCAGCGCGTGCGCGCGGCCCCCGACGGATCCACGCCCAGACGTTCCCCCCGCTGGTCTCCAGTTTACCGTCTCAGACGCATAAGTCAGCACGTACGTGAACGTGCCAGCCGGGCCTCACGCGGGGCCCGCGTCGCTCTCACCGCGTCACGCACACGACGCGGATCCCCACGTTGAAGACGCGCTGGTAGGGACGATAGGCCAGGCGGAATCCCGAGCGTGCGCGCTTCGGCCTGTCGTACCACGAGCCGCCGCGGACGACCTTTTCGGCGTCTTGGGCAAGATCGTTTCGGCCGTCGTCCTCGCGGTACGGGTACGGCTCGAAGGACGTTCGCGTCCATTCCCAGACGTTGCCGTGCATGTCGTGCAGGCCCCAGGCGTTGGGCCGGTACTTGCCGACGTCGGACATCAGCTTCGATTTGTCATTGAACCGGCCGTCCTTCGGGAGGAAGTCCTGGTATGGGTTGGGATTGGCGATCGGGCTCGGGTTGACGCCGCTGACGGCCAGCAGCCTGATCGAGAAGTCGGCCAGGTTGGCGTGGGCCGAGAAGTCGGTGTCCAGGTCACCATAGTTGAGCGGCGTGGCCGTGCCCGCCCGGCAAGCCCACTCCCACTGCGCCTCGGTCGGCAACGTGAACTGTCGACCGGTCTTGTCCGACAACCAGCGACAGAACGCCATCGCCTGCGTCCAGGAAACGCGGATGACTGGCTGATCCGGCCCGTGGGCGGAGTAGCCGGGCGTGGTGTGGTCCTTGTGGTGCTGGTCGAAGTAGCCGTTGTCATGGCTCGGATCGAACGCGTGGAATTGCCGGTTGGTCACCTCCAAGACGCCCATCCAGAACGGGCTGCGGATCTTCACCCGGGTCAGGGGGGTCAGATCACACGGGCCCTTCAGGCTGCCCATCACGAACTCACCGGACGGAATGAGCACCAGGTCCATCTTGACGCCGTCGCCGAGGTCGAGGGTCTGTCGGGTCTTCGGCCCCGCGGCGGTCTGGCGCTTCGTGGCCTCGGCCGCGTCGAAGGGCCAGCCGGGACAATCGACCTTCTTCGGACCGCGCTTGACCACCGGTTGAGGTTTCACGACCGTGACCGGTGGGCGTTTGATCGCCGGGATGACTTCGGGGTCTTCGGGGCGATTGGCGTAGCGCGTGCGCATCGCCAGACGCCGCTCGTGGTAGTTCGCGGGGATCTTGCGGTGTTCGTGCCACGTGCCGTGATCGGGCACGTTCAGGTCGATCCAGGTGATAAACCGATCGAGGGCCTCGGCATCGAGCCTGACACCGTGGTGGCCCTTCGCCATCATCTGCATGAGCTCGCTGGTATTGACGTGGAACTCCATGGGGTTGAGCAGGTGGTAGTCACTCTCCGGACCGGGCCGACGCACGTAGGGGTGCAGCG
>CAYOGX010001270.1:0-1669 GCA_964403235.1 uncultured Planctomycetales bacterium
CGGCAGCATTCATCACCTTGAGGTTCAAGCCTCGTCCGTGAGACCGCTGCGCCCTGGCCTTTCTCAGGCGGCCGCGCATGAGCTGGTTGGAACTCCGCTCTTTGCGGAGACGATCCGGATGACGCATGAGGTTGCGGGCTGAGCAGGTGCCAGGACGACCCGATCGGAACATACACTGGAGGTACCGATGGGCAAAGCAAGACGCACGATCACTCCGACACGTTACACGCGTTTCTGTGGCGTCGACGTCGCCAAGCAACGCCACGTCGCCTGTATCATCGATCGCGACGGAAACATGGTTGCCCGTTCGCTGTCGTTCACCAACGATTCTGAGGGATTTGAGCGATTCCTCGCCCGGCTCAAAGATGTCGGTGGTCCGCGACGGGTGATGCTTGCCATGGAAGCCACCGGTCATTACTGGTACAGCCTGCATGATTTCCTGGTCCGCCACACCTATGGTGTCGCCGTTCTCAACCCGATCCAGACCGCCCAGCAGGCCAAGAAGGGCATCCGCAAGAGTAAGACGGACAAGATCGACGCCCGTCACATCGCCACTCTGCTCAAGAACGGCGACTATCGTCCTGCGCTCGTGCCCGGCGAACTCGCGATGTCTTGCCGGCAACTGACGCGGTTGCGCAGCTCGCTGATCCAACAGGGTGTCCGTACCCAACTCTTGCTGAAGGCCCGCCTGCACCCGGTCTGGCCAGAGTTTGACACCCTTTTTGCCGCGCCCTTCAGGACCACGGGACGAAAACTCCTCCTGGCGGCGCCGACACCGACCGATCTGCTGGCGATGACTCCCGGCGAACTGACTGAGTTGGTCCGGACTGCTTCGCGAGGCAAATTCGGCGCAGCGAGAGCCGAAAAGATTCGACAGTCCGCCGTGTGCTCGGTCGGCATGAAACGGGGCTTGGAAGGAAGCCGGATTTGCATCCGGTCGCTTCTGACGCAACTCGAGGCAGTGGACTCGGCCCGAAAGGAACTTGAGAGCAGAATCGTCGAGGTAGCGGAACACATTCCCGCGTACGTCCTGACACTGCCCGGAGCCGACCCGATCAAAGCCGCCAGTCTCTTTGGCGAAACCGACCCGATCGAAACCTTTCGGTCGCCGGCACAGCTTGTCGCATTTGCCGGGCTGGAACCCACAGTCTTTCAAACGGGTAACTATGACGCACCGCGACGGGCCATCAGTAAACGAGGTTCTCCGTACTTGCGAAGGACCCTGTGGCTCATGGCCATGGGGGCGCTGCAACACGACAGCGATCTGCGCGAGTACTGGCTCCGTCGCCGTCGCGAGGGCATACATTATCTCAACATCGTTACTGCCGTCGCCGCCAAGCTCGCTCGCGTCACCTGGCGCATCCTGACCGACCGTCGCGACTACTTGCCTCTGCGTCCCGCTACTGAACGCTAACGCGTCCTTAAATGCTGGAGATTGAACCCATGAAGATCCCCGATTTTGGACTTGACTTCGCATAGCTGGTCTCGCGGGGTTCAGGCGTAGAGCAGTGGCGTGGGCGTGGAGCTGTGTGAGGTAGTCGAGGGGATCGACGCTGCAGAGCCGGCAGGTGTGGATCAAGCTCATGAAGATGTCGTCGACGTGGGCCCCTGGTAGGGTCTTGTAGAACAACGCGTTCTTCCGATGAAGGATCGCCAGCTTCAGGGCTCG
>CAYOGX010001271.1:0-1665 GCA_964403235.1 uncultured Planctomycetales bacterium
GACCTCCAACGTCTGTCGCAACGTGATGCTCCGGCCGGGCTCGACCACCTTGCGCTTCAGCCAGACCTCGGCCTCGAGCTGGCCGAGGTCAGCGGGGTACGCGACCAGCCAGGTGAAGTCCAGATCTTCGGTCGGGAAGGTGTGCATGACCTCCAGGCCTTTTGAGCCGGACAGCGTCCACGAGCCGTTCGGCGCGTTCTTGTCGTAGTCGTGCTCGCCCTCGCGCAGGCCGGCGAGGACGACCGTCATGTCCTTGTCCACCTCCTTGCCCGCGCGACTGGTGAACCGGACCCGCGTTTTGCTCAACTCGCCAAGGTTGAGGTCCATGTGGCCTCGCAGCCGGACCTCGCGGGCCTTCTTCTTGGGGTTCGTTACCGTCGAGACGATCTCGAGAACCGGCTTGTCGGCGGCGAGCGTCACCGTCCGGTTGAGCTGCCAAGCGTTCATCGTCTTGAGCGCAATCGTCACGGATCGCTCCGTCTGCTTCGTGATAACAGACGGTTCGATCCAGCCGTGAAATCGGAACGTCTCGCCGATGCGGTTTTCGATGCCGCCGGCGAAGGGGAACATCAGGTTGCGGATGACGTTGTGGGCGGTCACGCACTGGCCGCTCTTGCGGTGAATGACGCGGAGCGCCCGACCCGCCAGCAGCGGCACCACGTCGACGGACAGGTGCTCGTTCTGGATCGTCGTCACTGCGATCGGCTGGGCGAACATGCCCGCCAACATGAGCATCTGCTTCGGATCGCCTCCCCATTCGCGGATCGTCCTGAAGCCGTGCTTCTTCATTCGATTGATGAACCGGACGGCGTCCTTCCGCGTTCCCATCTTGCCGAGCCAGTGCAGGCGATCGCCCTTGATCTGGTAGCCGTTTCTCGGGAAGAGGCGGGCGTAGGTCAGCGGCATCCGGCAGACGCGGACGCGCTCGAGCAGCTCCTCGTCGTCCTGCACGGCAATCTCGGCCTTGTCGAAGAGCGCCTCGGCCCGGGCCATGACGTCGTCGGGCAGATAGCCCTGGCCCGGGTTCGTGTAGAGGTGCATGTGGATGTTGTCCTTCTCGACCTTGTCATGCAGCATCTGGATGTACTGCCAGATCGGCTCGTCGGCCGGGCCGTAGTACCCGCTCAGGAAGTCCTGGATGATCGTGTCGGCGCTTCGCTCCGGGTCCCAGGCAAGCTTCATGGCCAGGTGGCCGCGCAGCAGACTGAACTCCCCACCGCCGCCGCTGTGGCCCATGGCCGCGAGGTAGATACTCTCGACGCCGATGTCGCGATAGAACTTGAGGTCCGCCGCCATCGCCCGCAGGTTCGGGAACGGGTTGTAGTAGTGCGCGTAGTCGACGATGTAGTGCCAGATGCAGAGGTGGTCGCAGATCTTCGACCAGGCCAGGGCGCGTCGCTTGTAATCGGCGTTCAGCGGGCACGTCGCGATCGGGTGGCTGTCGCACGAAGGAAACATGTGGCATACCCAGACGGCCACGTTCCTGTGCATCTTCATGTTCTTGGGGGGCTCTTCGGTGTACATGTAGGCCAGTGTGCTGATGAGTTTGTCGGGATGGACCTTACTCGTCCGCTCGGCCAGCTTGTTGACGAACCAGAACTGCGTGCCGCCGAGCGTACCGTACTTCTCGTTCATGGCCCGGCACTTCGCGCACTGGCAGTGGTT
>CAYOGX010001272.1:0-1663 GCA_964403235.1 uncultured Planctomycetales bacterium
CAACGGGCGTGGCGGCATCGGGCGGCCGATGGGCCGTCGACGACAACGCCGAAACGCCCGACAGCCAATACGTCCTCTATGATTTCCCGGGCATGACGGTGATGTGGTCGCACAGCAGCGCGAACAGCTACGGCTACGAGTTCCAGTCCGGCGCGCCGACGCCGACCACGCGAAGCAAGCCCGACAAGACGGCCGTTGTCCCGTGTTCGATGAAGCGACGGATCGGCGTGGTGTTTCAGGGCACGAGCGGCACACTGGCCGCCAACTACGGACAGCACGGCCTCTGGACCGAGGGGGATCGCATCACGGACGAGGATCTGAAGGACGTCCCCAGCCCGCCGGCGCACGACCACTACGACGAGTTCGTCCAGTGCATCAAGACCCGCAAACAGCCAAGCTGCAACGTCGCCTACCACCACAAGGTGAACCTGGTGTGTCATCTGGCCAACATCGCGCTGCGGGCCAATCGCAAGATCCGATGGGATAGCAGGGCCGAAACGATTGTCGGCGATGCCGAGGCCGCACGAATGATGACCCGCGACTACCGCAGGCCGTACACGCTGCCGGTTTGAGGGGAGATGGCCACGTGAATACCATCGCGCTCTGCCTGATCGCATCGCAAGCGTATTCGGCCGGGGCAACGCAGCCCGGTGATGCCTGGCTGAGCATCTGGGGGCGTCGTGTCACCGACACGTCTGTGGACCAACAGCGGTCCGACCTGCCCCTGCCGGACTGGCGGGATCCCAATGCCGTTCTGGGGTCGCCGGACGGACGGTTCGCGCGGCTAGTGATTCACAACGGTTGGAACGACTGGGGGAACATTACGGTCGATCTGGGCACGGAGGTCCCCTGGGGCGATCTGGTTCTGGTCCACAAGCAGGTAGGCCCGGGGCATGCCAAGTCGATCACGGTCTGGGCGGCCGGCGCGGACGAGCATTTCTGGCGGGTGGGTCGCGTCGAGCTGTCGACGACAACGATGACGTCCGCGCTGCCGATCGACACGGACGTTCGGTACATCCGCGTTCACGGCTTCGCCGGTGGGGCCGTTGGCACGGATTCCACGTGGTTCTTCGACGCCGTCGGCGTTCGGACCGGCCGGGCGGCGCTGTCGAGGTTGACGCCGCTGCGGAAACGGACCGACGCGTTGGATGCGTCGCTGGCGGGGTTGGCCAAGACCGTTCCTGGCGACGTGCGTCCACACGTGACCGATGCCCAAGCACGATTGCGACGGCAGCGCGATCGGCTCGACCGCCTCGATCGGGTCTCGTCGAACCAGGTACGTCAGACGCTGGTAAACGTCGCGGCGGAGCTCGACAAGCTCGACGCGGTGTTGCTGCGTCTTGCGGCCGTGCCGCTGTTGGCGCCATACAACGATGGTCGGGCGCCACAGTACGTGGCGAGTTGGGCGCCGGCGATGGCGAAGATCCGACCGGCCGATCCGCTCGTGGCCAAGCAACTGACCACGACCGGACGCGTCTCGCTGGCCAGGCACGAGTACGAGGCCCTCCAACTCGTCGTCGCCGCCGGCGACGCGGACCTGCGCGACCTGACCGTCAGCGTCGGACCACTGAAACACGCACAGAAAGACCACGTGATTCCAGCCAGGTACGTCGAGGTCGAGCGGCTAGACCCGGTGCTGATCGGCGGCGCGCATTGGCCGGAT
>CAYOGX010001273.1:0-1661 GCA_964403235.1 uncultured Planctomycetales bacterium
ACCTGGGGTGGGGCCGAGAGGGGTTTTGTCCGAGCAGCACAGCAATCTGGCAACAGGGAGACGGTGCTGGCGACCCATTCGGAGCTGGGCCTGTGCGCGTGGCCGACCGACGCGCCGGATCAGCCCATCGCGCTGCTGACGGACCTGACGGGTCCGGCGCGAGCGGTGCGGCATCTCCAGACCGACGCGCAGGGTCGGGTGTGGCTGTCGATCGACGAGGTGGTCGTGTGCCTGACGGGTGACGACGTCGTCAGCGCCACGCGCACGATCTACGCCGGCAGCGCGGGGCGGATCACGACGTTGACGGTCACCGATGAGGAGGTGTTCGCAGGGAACGAAGGGGGGCAGGTCGTCCGGTGGCCGATCGGGCGGCCCGACGCGTGCGAGGTGGTCTATGGGGGTGGGGCCGGGCAATGCCGCTCGGTCAGCGTGATCTCGCTGATGGGCATCAAGCGGCTGGGCCTGACCGACGATTCGGACGCGGTCAAGGAGCTCATCATCGGCGACACGGTCATGGAGCGATATATGGCCGGCGGCGATCGGCTGCGGCAGGCGTGGTGGTCGGACGACCGGGTCGTGGCGGTGAATGAGCACCGGAACCGCCTGTACGTCTGGTCGGTCGGCCGACCCGGCGCACCGAGCGGGACGGCCGACATCGGCTGGATGTGCAGCAATCGGGTCCAGGACGTTTGCATCATCACCGCCGGCGGCGGCACAGAGGGGCTGGCGTGACGGGGGGCAAACGTCGAGACGTCGGCACGTCGAAACGCTGAAGCGCAAGGGGGACGAAGCGGTCAGGGCCCGTCGCCGAGGTCGGCGTTGTGCGGCATTGCCCCACATGGGCGATGCCCATGCCGCCTTTTTCGGGATGCGTGCGGTAGGCAGGTGTGATTTGCGGGTCGGTTGTCGGGGTCTGGGCGCTGTGCTATAGTAACCAGTCGCTCCAGTTTCCTGGCGGTCGGGTTCAAGGAGATTGGAGCGATTTGTATCGTAGTGTAGGCCGCGATCGGATGTCCCCGAACGGGCGAGGTCCCGTGCGGCGCGGCTGCCGGAGGATTCGGGCCTTGAGACATCTGGTGTGCATTGTCGCGGTGGCCCAGGTGGGCGTCGTGTGGGCCGACACGAAACGTTCGGCCACCACGCAGCCGATTGGCGGCGCCGCCGCGCTGGAGAAGGTTCGGGCGGTGATCGCGACCGACCGGGCGCACATCAACACGGGCGATCCGTTGTGGGTTGACTTCTTGCTGTACAACACGTCGGATCGTCCGGTGACACTGGAGGTGCCGGAGGTGAAAGCGGCGCCGGTCAAGAACCCGGCGATGGGATTGCCGTTAGCCCACGTGTTTAGCGGGGAGCGGTTCCGGGCGCTGTCCGTGACGGACGGGCGGGGCAAGGCGCTGGGCCGGCAGGTGATGCAGCGTCCGCCAGGGGGCGTGCCGCCGATCACGCTGGGTCCCAAGGCCGTCGTCGGCCTCCGTATGGAGGTGGGCCAATACTATTCAGCCGTGCGGGGGTCGGGACTGTACGTGCTGCAGTGGATCGGGTACGGCGGAGCCGTCAAGTCCAATACCCTAAGGGTCGAGGTCAAGCCGCTCCGAGAAGTGGTGATCGCGACGAACATGGGCAAGAAGGTATTTCTCCCATAATCCGTTGTGTTGATT
>CAYOGX010001274.1:0-1661 GCA_964403235.1 uncultured Planctomycetales bacterium
ATAGTGGCTGCCGTCGATGAGTTTCATCAGGCGGCTGGTCGCGCTGCCAGTGGTAGCTTGGGAACGGCACAGAGAACCCGGATGGCTGCGATCGCTTGGCTTGCGCTCCGCCGTACTGGTGCTTGTGGTGATAGCGCTGACGCTGCCGTGGGTCGTCTTTGTGGCAAGCCGGGTGCTGCCTTCGGTGGGCGAAACATATGGCGGGTGGCTTGCGCGGGACGGCGACAATGCATTCCCGCTGCGCTACTTTGAAGGGACGACCACAAGGGCCCTACTGGTGCTCGCCATGTTGGGGATCGTTTGGGGGCTTGTGCGGCGAACGCTCGAAACGTTGCCCTTTGTCGCTTGGGTGGCCCTCGCGACGCTGGTGTCACTCCCCCAGGTTGTTGGGCTGGCGCCTTCTTGGCTGATGAGCAGCAGTGCGCTAGCCATCTCGTTCTGGGTTCCCGTCGGCGCGTTGGCCGGCTTGCTCGTGGGTGATCTGGGGGCGCTCGTGCAGGACGTCGTCTTGAAGCGAGGGGGATCCTCGATCTGGCAGCGAGGAGGCGTCCCGGTGCTGGCGGCCGCAATGACCCTGGCGGTCGGCTGGGGCGCCTGGGGTATGGTGGATGTGGTCAACCCGAGCACCGTCCTGGCCGATAAGCGCGATATGGCCGCGATGGCGTGGATACGTACCGAGACGCCCGAGTCGGCCAGCTTTCTTGTCAACGCTCGCTACTGGATTCCCGGCATCTATGTGGGGACAGACGCCGGCTGGTGGATTCCCTACCTAACGGGCCGGCAGTCCACCCAGCCGTCTATCCTCTACTACCAGGCCCCGGCCTCGTATCGCGGCAGAATCGCTGACGTCGCTGAGCAGATGGCGCAGTGGGAGCATGCGGACGATGCGTTCGAGACGTGGGTCCGTCGGCTAGGCGTAACGCACATCTATGTAGGCAGCCGCGGCGGCCCGTTGACCCCGCGGCTGCTCGATAGCTGCTCGGTTCTGGAGACGGTCTATTCGTCGGGGCCCGTGCGCATCTACCGGGTGCTTTCCGCTTCTTAGGTGAGCACGTCCGAGACGAACACTGGGTTGGACCAGGCGGTGCGCCCTGCCGCGTCCGTGCACTCCACGCGAAGGTAGATCTGGTCGCGGGATAGGGGCATCTGGGCCGTGCTGAGAACCCCATGGGCCGTCGGCCAGAGTGCTTTGCCCAAGGGCCCGGCGGCATAGAACACGATCCGAGCGCATGGGCTACAGTGCACCCGCAAGCTGAGACCTCTATCCCCTTCAACAAGGCGCAGGTCGTGGATGACCGGTCCCTGGCTTGCGTAGAAGGAGCCGTCTGTGAGTGCGGCTAGGATGGCCTCCTCGGAAAGCTCGGGGGCTCGCACCATCACAAAGCCTTGCCCCGCCTCGTCGGCGATCCAGTGGGTATCATCCACCGCTAGGCCCCAGACGCGTATCCCCGCTTCGAGCAGCTCGTCCCAGGTCTGTCGGGCATAACCTAGACCACGCTCTTGCTCACACACCGTGTTGAACACCTCGACGCCTTGGACGCCGTTCAGCTCGGCGATCTCACTCGAGGTCTGGCCCGTCCAGTAGGGGTGAGCGATGACGGCAACGCCGCCCGCGTCTCGCACGCCCGTCACTGCTGTTTGAGCCTCCAGGTGGTCCAGTG
>CAYOGX010001275.1:0-1661 GCA_964403235.1 uncultured Planctomycetales bacterium
CGGCACCGGGCGACGCCTCACCGGCCTTCTTGTAGGGATTGTGGGGTAGCTTCGGCCAGAGCAGTCGCGCGCCGCTCGGTACCGTCAGCCGCCAGCCTACGTGCTCGACCCATCCGCCCAACCGCTTGCCCGACCACTCGAACGCCTGCGATCCCAGCTTGGCCGACTCACCGCCAGCCGCCGTCACCTTCTTCTTCAGATGCGGCAGCAGCGTGACGTGCCCTTCGACGGGTCGATCCCACGGACCAGTGCACTGATACGTGATACGTACCGTCTTGGCGTCAATGCAGGTGGCGCCGATCTGACAGGGCACCTTCCCATAGCGGAGCGATACCTCGACCGTATCGCCATCGACCTGGACGGCCGCCGACGTCGGTACGTGCGCCAGCCCCGGCGGCGGGATGAACTTCGGGGTCGTGTCACCCGCTCTGTGCTTCAGCAGCGACGGATCGCCGACGGTGAAGTTGCTCCAGTAGGGTTGCAGCTTGGTGTTCCCGCCGCCGACGATCAGCCCCAGCTTGTCGTGGAAGACGCTGACGACGTTCTGCCGGTCCTGGATCCAGCGGCTCGTCGGCACCTTCGCGGTGTAGCCCGACGCGACGACGAACCAGGGCTTGCGCCGCAGCACGACGATCTTGCCGTCCTGGCTGGTCCAGGCGTGCTCATCGCGGCCGGCCGCCGTCGGCATGGCCTTGCCCGTCTTGCCATACAACAGGAACGACGCGGCGTGGTCGGCCGAGACGCTCTTACGCTTGCCCTGTTTGTACAGGGCGTATTGCTGCATCAGGTAGCCCCGACCCTCGGGCGTCATGCTGAACCCGACCGTCCCGAGCGTCACGCCCGCGTGGTAGGGGTTCCGCTCGTCGACGGTCTCGACCTTTGCGCCGTTGGGATAGGTCATGTTGGCGTGGAAGGTGGCCGCCCGTTGCAGGGTCTCCAGCACCGACCGGTCGCCCGACAGGGCGTGGTAGGCGCCCAGGCCGTCGGTGTAGACGAAGTTGTACGCCACCACCGGCCCGACGTGCTCCGACCACCAGCCGTCGCGTGACTGCTTGGCCACCACCTTGGCCATGAACTCGGCCGCCTGCTTCTTCCAATCGTCCCGACCGAACGCCAGCCCGGCCGCGTACAGCCCCATCGCGTGATGACATGGGATGTTGTGTACCCGACCCAGGCAGGTCTTGCTGATGCCCTCGAAACCCTTGATCAGGCCCTTCTCCCACTTGGCCCGACGATCGGCCGGCATGGCCTCCTTGATGAGGAGATACGCCCGGACCCATCGGCTGTAGGTCCAGGGCATGTAGATCTGGCCCCAGGTGCTGTGGTCCTTCTTGCGGAACGTCCACTTGCCGTCCTTGTCCTGGTCGTCGACCAGCGCGTCGCCGCCGGCCATGATGGCCTCGAGCAGCTTGGCGTCGTGGTGCCACCGGTTCCGGTCGTCCTCGATGTGCCACGCGGCCGCCAGCGGCAGCAGGACGTTCTGGTCACGGCAGATCCACGGCTGGGTCCCGAACCGCCCGGTCTTGGGGTCCTGCGAGGCCAGGATCCCCTCGACCGCATCCACCAAGTCTGCCAGGAACGCCGCGCGCAGGTCCCAATGGTCGACCAAAGCGCCTAGAGGGCCGGGTCTATCCGCCATCCTCTTCGCAGGCCCCGCCGCC
>CAYOGX010001276.1:0-1659 GCA_964403235.1 uncultured Planctomycetales bacterium
AACCGCGGCTCGCCGGTCAGCCAGTACAGCAGCGCCGGGCCCTCGACGAACGTGAACCCCCGGGCCACGTTGTTCTGGGGCACCTCGTCCATCTTCGGATCGTCCGGCTCGAACCGGGCCTCGAACTGGTGCACCCCCACGCTGTTCAGCGGCACCTCCTGGAACAACGGGTTGATGCCCGGCTTCAGTTGGACCGGCGAGGTGCTCACCCGCTCGTTGTTGTGATACAGCACCACCTTGCCGCTGGCGGGCTGTCTCGATCGCAGGATCATGCGGAGCGTCACCCGCTCGTCCAGGTTGGCCTGCGCCGGCACGACCAACCGGTCGAACATCACCTCGTTGGCGTGTTCGTACTCCAGGGGGATCACGTCGACGGCCACCCCGCTCGCGGCCGCCTCGGCCGCCTCGGCCAGCGCGTCCCCCGCGTTCTGGTTGCCGTCGCTCAGCAACACGATCCGCTTGGCCAGCCCCTGCGGGAACATCGCCAGCGCCAACCGGATCGCCCCGGACAGGTCCGTGCGATCCGGCTCGGTCCCCGGCGTGACCCGTTGGATGAACACGCCCCGCATCGGCACCTGCTCGATGTTGCTCTTGCCGTCGAAACTGATGACGGCCGTCTTGTCGTCCCGCGGCCGATTCCCCGGCTCGCTGACCCGGCGGATGAATTCCTCTTGCTTGACTTGCAGCTGGCCCGGGATGCTCCGCGACCGATCCAGCAGGTAGATCACCGCCAGGTCTTTGCTCTCACGGACCCGCTGCGCGCCCGCCATCGCCAGGATCAGCGCCACCAGCAACGCCGTCCGCGTCGCCAGCGCAAACCACCGGCGCCCCGTTGGCAACGCCGCCAGCGACCGGAACACTAGCGGCCCGACGGCCACCACCGGAACGATCAGCAGCAGCCACAGCCAGTCCGGCCGCTCAAACGACAATGGCATGACCGCCAGCACGAACCGCGTTCCTCCCGTACGAACGGCGTCGGCCGCGCCTGACCCGCATTTCCCCGCGTCACATCATCACGATCTGGATCCGGTTGTTGCCCGAATCCACCACGTACACCTTCCTGTCCGGTCCCACGGCCAATCCCCATGGATAGGCCAATTGGCCGACCCGCCTGCCCGCGATCCCCCACGTCCCCAACGACCGACCCGAACGGTCGAACCGTTGCAGTCGGTTGTTGCCGTACTCGCAGACCAGCAGCGTCCCATCATCTAACAGGTCGATGTCGTACGGATAACTCAGCCGACCGGGACCGTCGCCCAACTCGCCGAACGTCCCCAGCAGCCGGCCCGACGACCGATCGAACCGGCAGATGCGATGGTTGCACGCGTCCGCTACCCACAAATCGCCACGATCGTCGAACAGCAGCCCCGACGGCCGCGCCAACGCCGCGGTGTCCGAGTCCGGCCCGCCGAAGCTCATCACGTATTTCCAGTCCGGCGTGAACTTGCTGATCCGGTCATTGCCCCCGTACTCGCTGACGTACACGAACCCCTCGCCGTCGATCGCTACGTCCGTTGGCAACTCGAATTGCCCGTCCCCTCGTCCCTGCGTGCCGAACTGACCGATCACCTTGCCGTCGCGATCGAACACCATCACGCGGTTGTAGTGGGTGTCGGCCACGAACAGCCGGCCGGCCTTGTCCACCGTCAGGCCCGTCGG
>CAYOGX010001277.1:0-1655 GCA_964403235.1 uncultured Planctomycetales bacterium
ATCCTGGCAGTCCGCCCGATCCTACTCACAACGATGCCGGAAACATCTCCCACGACGTGTATAGGATCGTCGGCACAGACAGCCCCGGCGGTGTATGGGGGCCGGAGGAATACGTGAATTTCTGGACGCCCGACGTCGAGAACTTCTGGGGGCAGAACGGCGGTCCCATCGAACCGCCGCCGGTCACAGAAGATCCTATCCAGACCGAGGTCGACTGGGCCGTGGCCGTGTCGCCCGTGGCCGACGTCTGGGCCAGGAAGGATGTCACACCGACTGTCGTCGTGCCGGGCGACTGGGTCACGTTCACGATCTTCTTCGCCAACTTCGGCAACACGGCGGAAGATGTGGTGGTTTCGGACACACTGCCCGCGGGTCTGATCAACGCGACCTACACCTACGAACGGATCCCCGGTGGCACGCTGGCGGGACACGATTGTTTCACCTGGACGGTAGGGTCGCTGCACTGGCAAGAAGGTGGCACCATCACCGTCACCGCCCAGGTGGACCCGGACTTCGACTGGCCGGAGGAGACGGTGGTGACGAACACGGCGGAGATCTGGACGACTACGCCGGAACAGTACCAGATGCCAGACCAGCCGAACCGATCGTCCGGCTCGTTCACGGTCTCGAACGTCACCGGCTACGGCGCTGACGTCAAGCCTGACGCGTCCCAATCTGTTGGGACGAACGGTGGGACGGTGGTCTACGATTTCACCGTGCGGAACATGGGCACCGTCGCGGATAGCTTCAACTTGTCGCTGGCGGACGACGACTGGCCCACGGAGCTTTCGACGAGCAGCGTCGGCCCGCTGAACCCGGGCGTCGCGGCGGCGTTCCAGGTCTCGGTCACGGTGCCGGCCACGGCGGTGGGGGCGACCTTCGACCAGGCGTCGATCACGGCCCGCTCCGTCGCGAGCACGACCGTCTCCGATACGTCGGTCTTCACCACGCCGAACCTGGCAAGCTATCGTCTGCACGTGGAGCCCGCCAGCGCCAGCCTGGTGGACGAGCCGGGCGAGACGGTGACCTACACCCTCGTCGTCTACAACGACGGGAACATCACCGATACCTACGACGTGGGCCACACGCTCGCGGCGTGGCCGGTCTCGCTGTCGACGGCGACGGTCGGGCCGGTGGGTCCGTGGAGCAACGAGAGCTTCCAGGCCTACGTGACGATCCCCGGCGGCGCGCTGCACGGCGCCAGCGCCGTCGTGACCGTCACGGCCACGTCCAAGGGCGCGCCGAGCCTGAGCGACGACTCGGTCCTGACGACGATCGCGACCACGCAGCCAATCACGCGGGGCGTGGAAGTCGCGCCGCACACGGCGACGGATACCGCTGACCCCGGCGAGACGGTCACGTACACGGTGCGCGTGACGAACACGGGCACTGTGGCGGACGTCATCGGGCTGAGCCACAGCGCGCCGGGTGGCTGGACGGTGGGTTATTCGGACAACCCGGTGAGCCTGGGGGCGGGGCTGGGGACCGACGTGGACGTAACCGTCGGCATCCCGTCCGGTGCGTCGCCCGGCAGTACCGGTGTGATCACCGTGACCGCCACGTCGCAGGGCGACCCAACGGAGAGCGAGGCGGTGGTCTTGACGACGAACGTGTCGCAGCGGTATCTCTATCTGCCGGTGGTGCTGAGGAATGCG
>CAYOGX010001278.1:0-1654 GCA_964403235.1 uncultured Planctomycetales bacterium
TGGTATCTGTCCTGGCGGGCGTGGCACGACTGGAAAGACGGCCAGGAGATCCGATTCGCCACCAGCTACGCCGTCTCCGACGACGGGATCCACTGGAAGCGCCCGAACCTGGATCTGCACCGCATCGAGGGGTCGACGGAAAGGAACATCGTGATACCGTACGGCCTGGCGCACGGTGTGTTTTACGAGCCGTGGGAGACCGACCCGCAGAAGCGGTTTAAGGCTCTGGTCTGCGTCGAGGCGCGAAGGAAGGGCGAGCGCAAGTTGACCGTCCCCGAGGGCTACTACCTGCACACCTCGCCGGACGGGGTCCACTGGCAGGCCGATCTGTCGCACTACGTCGTGCCCAGCCTGCTCGGATACACCCTCCCGCAGAACGGCGCCGGCGACACGTCGCGGTTCTGGTGGGACCCAGTCCGGCGGAAGTACATCGGCGACGTGAAATTCGTGATCCCCGGCAAACTCCGCTGCCGCGGCATCATGGAGAGCGACGATCTGGTCCACTGGACGCGCCCGCACCCGACGCTGTTCGCCCGTCGAGGCGAGGACCAGATCTACGGGCACACCGGCTTCGTCTATCAAGGGATGTACATCGGCACGCGCTGGATCTTCCGCTGCCAGTATGACACGGACACCCACTCGATGGACGTCGAGCTGGACTGTAGCCGGGACGGGAAGCTGTGGACCCGCGTCGGCGCGGGCCAGTCGTTCATGGCCCTGAACACCAAGCGCGACACGTGGGATTGCAGCCGGGTCAAGCCGACGACGCTGATGGTCGTCGGCGACGAGATCTGGATCTACTACACCGGGTCCCCGACGGCGAAGGACCTGGCCGAAGGCAAGCTGCCGCCTTCCCAACGCGTCAGCTATTCAGCGGGCCTGGCCAGGCTCAAGCTCGACCGATTCGCGTCGATCAATAGCGGCGACAAGCCCGGCCGGCTGGTCACGCGCCCGCTCGGTTTCACCGGCAAGACGCTTCACCTCAACGCGGAGGTCGCCGACGATGGGGAGATCCGCGTGGCGTTTCTATCGCGGGCCGGTAAGACCATCGAGCGGTTCTGCGCCAAGGACTGCGTCCCCATCCGCGGAGACGCGATTGACCTCCCCGTTCGTTGGCAAGGGGGCGCGGACATCGGCGCCCTGTCGAGTTCGGACGCACGCATCGCGTTCACGCTGCGAAAGGCCAAGCTGTACGCCTTCTGGATCGACTGACGCGCCTGCTCACGATGACCCACCGCTGAGCGGCATCGAACCCGGTTAGCGGATCCAGACGGTGGTACACCATACGGAACGCGTGATGCCTTGCGCTCGGGAGAACGTATAATGGCCGCCGCAGACGCGGTACGAGGCGACGCGGGTCGATACACTTCAGAGGAAACGCAAGATGGACCACTGGCTGGTTGTCCTGATGATTGCGGCGGCGATTGGCGCAGGCCGATGTGCGGCCGTGGCCGACGACAATATGATCCACATCGGCTCGCGCCGCGAGCTGTTCGTCGATCGCCACCTGATCGAGAAAATGAACGGCGCCGAGCTGAGGCTCCACCACCCGGTGCCGCGCGAGGTGGCGATCGTCCACGACCGGTCTTGGGAGGGCAACGGGTGTGCCTATATGACGGTCTTCCAGGACGGCCAGCGGTACCGGATGTACTAC
>CAYOGX010001279.1:0-1653 GCA_964403235.1 uncultured Planctomycetales bacterium
AGCTGGAGGGGTTCGATCGGTCGGCGGATCGGGCGCTGCTGTTCATCGGAGCGACGAACAAGCCGTGGATGCTGGACGAGGCAATGATGCGTCCGGGCCGACTCGACACGAAGGTGTACGTCCCGCTGCCCGATGCCCCGGCGCGGCACAAGATGCTGGAGATGTACCTGGGGTCTCGGCCGTTGGCGGACGACGTGGATCTGGGGCGGCTGTGCGATGTGCTGGAAGGCTACAGCGGGGCGGACATCAAACACATCGCCTCCGAGGCGGCTGCGCGACCGTTTCTGGCCGCCGTGGCGGGCGAGGACCCGCGACCGATCTCGATGGACGACGTGTTGGCCGTCATCGAGGCGACACAGCCGTCGGTCAGGCCGGGCGACGTGGTGCGGTTCGAGAAGTTCGCCGCCACGAGTGAATAGACAGACGTGGTGTGGTGTTGGGCAGCGGCGGTGTGGCATGCCCAAGCGAAGCGCGGGCATGGATGCAAACAGGACCAGCAACCGGGAGCCCTGGTCGACACGATTTTCACGGCCAAGCAACGCCTCGTGCCTCGGCGTTGCTTGACTGTGCCACCCGATCGGAAGCGCTATCGTGGGCGATGATGCGTTTGACATATCGGTGCTGGAGCGCGATCCGGATCTGATCGCTGCGTCGGTACCGCGGGCCGAGCTGTTCGGGTTCTTGAGCCGCGCGGTGCGCGTGCCGTCGCGGTGGGTCGGGCTGGTGATCAGCCAGGAGGGCGCTCGGACGACGGTGCCGGCGGGCGGGGAGATCGAATCGGCCGATACGGCCGAGGTCGTGTTCGTTCGCACCGGCCCGGCGTCGCTGGGGTTCCAGGTCGATTCGGTGCCCTCGTCGGACGGGTATCTGTGTGACGTTTCGCTGCGGCTGTCGGTGGCGGCGTCGGCCGAGCCGGCCGACCTGGCGGCGTTTCGATCCGCGGTCATGGGTCCGTCCGGGCAAGCGACGCTGGCGTCGCTACAAGCATACCTACAAGACGATGTCCGTCGCGGGTTGGTGGCGTGGGGCAGGGCGCACCGCGCAGACGATCTGATCGACGGGCAGGACGTTCGGGGTTTCGAGTCGGCGATTCGTGAGGCGACCAAGTCGGCGTGTTTCTCGGCGGGGACGCGGCTGACGGGGGAGGTGACGGCGTCGTTCACGTCGACGGGCGTGGAAGCGGTTCGGACCGAGGCCGAGCATACGGCGGTGCAGCGCGATCGGCTGGCGCTGGCGCGTCAGCTCCGCGAGGCGGCCGGTGCGGCCCGACGCGAACATCTGGAACACGTCGAGCAACTATTGGGCCAATTGCAGGAGATGGCGGCGGGGTCACCGGGTGTGTCGGTGGGCGAACTGGTTCGGCAGTTCGGGGAGGACCAGCGGGGGCAGTTATACCGAAGCCTGGCACGGTGCGCACCGGTGTCGCGACGATGCGAATCGGTGGTGGTGGCGGCCGGCGACGACCTGGTCTGGCTGCACCCCGATTCGCCCGAGCGGCCCGCGCACCGGCAACGCGTGGACATCCCAGGCGGGGCAGCACGGTCAGTCCGGTGGGTGACCGATGCCGACGGGCAGAGGGTCCTGGCGACGGGCGGGGCGTCGACCGTGGGCCTGCTGGACCTGGCCAGCGGTGAGGTGCGCTCGACGTTGACG
>CAYOGX010001280.1:0-1427 GCA_964403235.1 uncultured Planctomycetales bacterium
GAGCAAGGTCGTCAATTCCTCCGGTCCGCGTCCGCCGTAGCCGAACCGGATCGGACGATCGACCACGTCGTCGCGCAGGAGGAAGCCTCCGTAGCTCCCCTCGGCGAACCGCACGCCGGGCACGACGCCAAGGAACGCCCGCCCCGCAGCCGACAGGATACTCGTCTCGCCCACCATGCATCCGAGCTGGTAGGCCACCCCGTGCCGCCGGGCCAGACCCGCCATCCGAATCGACGCCAGCCAGCCACCGTTCTTGCTCAAACGGATGTTGAAGTAGTCGGCCACCCCATGCTCGATCAGGGCCTCGGCGTCGGCCATCGTTACCAGCGATTCGTCGTGCATGATCGGCGTGGGGACGCTACGCTTGAGCTCGACGAGTTCCTGCTCTTGGCCCTTGGGCAGCGGCTGCTCGATGCAGGCGATGGGCCGGTCCTGCCAGGCCGTCAACCGCTCGACGGCTTCGTTCAGGCTCCAGGCGCTGTTGGCGTCGAGGCGCAACGTGGCCCGGCCGCGACGAATGGCCCGCGACAGTTTGCCCGCCACGGCGGCGACCAGTTCGTGGTCGGCGTCGAAACCGACCTTCAGCTTGAAATCGCGCAGCCCGAACAGCCGCATCTTGCGCAACGAACGGAGCACACGGTCCGGGTCGTCCCCGCCGAGCACGCCACTGTAGCGCGTCTGTCTGAGGCTCCCCGGCAGACCGCCCCCCGGCAACCCCAGCCACCCGACCGCGTCGGTGACCGGCCGCCCCCAGTGCCGGCAGTAGGCGTCGAGCATCGCCATTTCGAGCCCGGCCCGGGCGGCGGAGATTCCCTCGCCGTCCTGGCCGGCCGTCGGCAGCGCGTCGATGGCCTCCAGCGCTTCGGGCAGACACGTCGGACGCAGCGACACCAACGGCGGCGTCAGGTCCCGAACCACCGCCGTCCGGACTGACGCCACGGACTCCCCGGTCACATAGGGCCTGGGCAGCGTCTCGCCCCAACCCGTCACGCCGCTGGCCAGTTCGACAGAGATCACCACGGGATCGGCCACCTGCCGTTCGTGGGCGGCATGGGAGAACCGGATCTTCATCGGGATCGCCAGCGGCCACAATGCGATCCGACGGATTTGTGTTCGCTCGTCCATTGCTTTCACGCGCCCACGGGGCTGCGTCCGATCACGAAACGGTCGTCCGACGCGACGATGATACCCGCTTGTCCTACACTGGCAAACCAGATCGACATCGTAATCCAATCGCTTAGTCCCGTCGCGTGCGACGGGGAAAACCGGGTGGCCCGGTCAAGGAACGACCCGTCAGAGTCGGGGCTTGGCCGTCTGGCCACGATCGCGCGTACGCCCACGGCCAAGCTCAGCCTCGTCCCTCGGGGTCGCTTGACCGTGCCACACAGTCCAAGATGACACGCGACCTACCGCGAGCGCGCCCGTTG
>CAYOGX010001280.1:1437-1651 GCA_964403235.1 uncultured Planctomycetales bacterium
AATCCGTGTGGCCCCGGACTATACCAATCGTACTGTGATCGAGGTCACGCTCGAGAACCTGACCAAGCGGTTCGGCGCGGTCGTCGCCGTTGACGACGTCTCGCTGAGGATCGACGCCGGCGAGCTGTTCTTCCTACTGGGTCCCAGCGGCTGCGGCAAGACGACGTTGCTGCGATGCCTGGCCGGTTTCTGGCAACCCGATGCCGGACGAATC
>CAYOGX010001281.1:0-1651 GCA_964403235.1 uncultured Planctomycetales bacterium
GGTGACCGCCTCGCTCGATGGGCCGGCCCGCACCGACGCGGCGAACCCGCCGGCTGAACGAGTCACGCGGCTCAGGTCTCGCGTCGTCGGTGGTAGCCCCACAACGCGATGCCGATGGCGTCTGCCTCGTCGTAGTCCCGGTCGCCCTCGCCCGTGTACGACGGGACGATCCGCTTGATCCGCTCGGCCCGGACGGCCTTGTCGCGGCTCGCGGTCCACTGCGATGCCTGCACTCGTGTGACACTTGCGAACTCCATGCAGATGGCCTGATAGATCCGGCCGAACGCGATGGCGTACGGGAACGGGTTGCCGCGAAGCCGCCGGCCCGACGGCTCCTCGATGACCAGGTACGTCAGCGGCCGCTCGGTCACGATGTCGCGGAGGCGGCTGCACATGAACGACACCCGCTCGTAGGCGTCCATCTTGGCCGGCGGCCGGATGACGCCGTGACGCTCGACGGTGCCGTCGGGACCGACGATGCACCACCCGGTGGCCGTCGAGGATGGATCCACGCCGAGGATCATGCTTCGGCCTCCCATGCCTGCAGCCGCCGGCGGGCCTTGCCGATGGCGATGGCTGCCGCCAGCTCGAGGTACACCTGGTCGTCGCTGCTGACGCCGGCAATGTTCACGCCCCGGTGCACCGATGAGTGCGAGGCGAGGCCCAGCTGCTCGGCGATGGCCGGGTAGGACATCCGGCTGTCCAGCCGCATCAGGATCGCGGCGATCCGCCGGCAGACGCTGTCCATGCCCTTGCGGTGCCTGGTGTCGTACAGCTCGGCGTACGTCACCCCGGTGGCCTCGCACGCTGCAGCGATGCACTCCTCGGGCGTCGGCCGTGGCGTCACGCCCCCACCCTCCGGTCGAACACGGCCATCCCCCGCCGGACGATCTCGTCGGGGTCGTTTCGCTGGGGGCCGAAGGCTGGCCGGGCCGGCCGGACACCGTCCATGGCCGCCGAGCCGCCGCCACGCTCCTGCTCGCGGGCCATCCAGCCGGTGACGAACTTCCGCCAGAGCTTCTTGCGGCTCTTGGCCGGGTTGGCCCGGAGCCACTGGTCGGCCTGGGCGATGGCCCGGTCCACGTCCACCGCCGGGTAGGCCACGGCCCACGCCTCCCGGTCGGCGTCGGTGATCCCGGTCCACCCGGAGTCCGGATCCCACCGGATGGAATCCCGCGTCCGGCGGTCCGGACCAGCGGCGTCAGCCGCGTGTCCGGACAGGAGATGCGAAGCATCTCCAGTATCTCTTCTCTTCTCTTCTCTAGTGACGGTTTTGTCACGCTGCGAGCGTGACACCGGCGTGACATCAGCGTGACAGTTCTTGCGGCTCCGGGACTGCCGCTCGCGCGCAAGTGCCCGTGATTTCGCACCTTGCGACATGTGGACCTCAAACCCCGGGAACGTCAGGCCGTCCTCTCCGATCTCGAGCCACCCGACGTTGGCCATCGCGCGCGCCCATCCGTCACACCCGATGCGACGGTCGAGCCACGCTGCTGTCACGCTCGGAGCGTGACCGGAGCGTGACACGGATTGGATCCACGACCACGTCCGGACGAGCTTCCCGACGACCTCGTCCTCGGTGATCTCCAGCTCGCAGGCCATGGCGATCACCTCGAGATCGTCCGGCAGGTCGCACCGCATCTTGATCCAG
>CAYOGX010001282.1:0-1649 GCA_964403235.1 uncultured Planctomycetales bacterium
AAACCCCCCGAACGTCTTCCGCCCCCCGGCGTGTCAGGTAGATTCTGCTTAGCCCCGTCGCGTGCGACGGGGTCCGCGCCAAACGGAGCTTGGCACGGCGATGATCCCGTCCGGGCGGTTCACCGGGCGCGGGGACCGGCGCGGGTCAACCGCTCGATGACGTCCGCTAACGCCAGGCGACGGGTCTGAATGACGGACGGATCGGTGGCGTACTCGGTGAACGAATGGCATACGTCGCTGACGTCGAGGAGCTTCCTGGCCCGCTCGATCAGCTCGGGCGACGCGCCGGCGGGCGGGCGTGCAACGAGGTTGGACAGGAGCTTGAGGTAGTCGTAGTCGTCAATGCCGTCGCGCGTCAGTTCGAGTCGGATGCTCTCGATCGGGCCGGTCGTGCCCGGGTAGTACAGCGATCCGTCGCCGTTGCCGCCGGGGTAGCTCATCGGGTCCTGCCACACGTCCACCTTCCAGTAGTTCACGCACCAGTACAGCGTGCCGGTCAGCCGGTATCGCCACAACTGCCAGTACACGACCCGATGGTCCACGCCCGAGTAGTCAATGGCCCAGATGTTCGGATACGGGCGCTTGGCCGAGATGCACACGTAGTGCCACAGCTCCTTCTGTTTCTTGCCGCGCAACCGGTTCAGGACCCGCCAGTCGCAACAGTCGATATGCGGGACGTGGACGTCGACCGAATCCGCGTAGGCGGCGTAACCCGCCTCGGGGCCGTCCGGGTCCGTCCGCGTCCACGACTTGGTCGCACCGTAGCCGTAGGTCAACAGCGGCCGTAGCCGCGGGCCGTGCTTGTGGACGAAATTGAACGCGTCGATGATCTTCGCGCGGGCGGCCTCGCCCGGCTCGTCGAAGACGTAGATGTAGGCCAGGTTGATCCAGCCCTTCTCGATCAGGTGCCTCTCGGTCTGGGCGATGATCTGCGCGGCGATTCCCCGGGCCCGCTGCTCGGTGGGCGTGGTCGCCGAGCCCCAGCCGCCGCCGATGCGAAGCCACTTGACGTTGAAGGCGTTCAGGCCGCCGATCAGATACGACTGGATCTGGCGGTCGAAATCGGCCCAGTCGATCTCGACCTTCCCGTCGGCCCCGACGGTGATGTCCGGCCGGGCGACGTCGGCGTCACAGATGCGGTGAGACAGCATGCTCGTTCGATATTCGCGGAGCACGTCAACCCCTGTCTTCCCGTCGGGCAGCTCGAAACCGGGCGACGGCATCAGGTTCTTGCCGATCTGCGTGTCGATCAGCTCGGGGTCGTCGAACCAGACCGTCCCGACGGCGTGGTTTCGCAGGTAAATGAAGACGTCGGCGTCCTGCTGCGGTGTGAGGGTCCGCTGGATGCGTTGCCATTGCGCGGACGGCTTGAGCACGGTCCCGCCCAGTCCGCCCGACAGCCAGGCGTCGGCCAGCCCGGTCAGGTGCTTGGTCTTGTACCAGACGCTGAATCGGTACGCCCGGTCCTTCTTCAGCGCGATGGGCCCGGTATGGTACGACGCCCGCGGGCCCTCGTGCGTCCCGCGAATCACCTTCTTGCCGGTGATGCGAACCGACCGCTGTCCGCCGTGCTTGACCTTGCTGTCCAGGGCCTGCGCGGACATCAAGGGCCGGCCGAATTACTTCGGCCTGGGCGAGTTCGAGCAGGC
>CAYOGX010001283.1:0-1646 GCA_964403235.1 uncultured Planctomycetales bacterium
TTTGGGAGCTGGCCAAGTCGCCGGGGGAGCGGTCAAGGCTGAAGCGGCGCGATGCGATAGGCGTCGGCGCCCGGATAGTTCATGGCCCGCCGCTGGCGCCCCGAGCCGAACTCGCGCCGCAAGTCGAAATCGAGCGTCCCGCGTTTGGAGCCGTAGCCCTTGGCCTTCCAGTCGTCTTGCGGAGTCCAATCGTTATCGACCTGGGCGGTCGAGACGCGCCACTGGTCTACGGCACCGCGGCAGATCACCTTGATGTATCCGGCGCCCAGCACGGAACCGAACGCCCGGAAACCGAGTGGCGGCCACTGGCGCCCCTCGGACCCGACGTCGATAATTCCAACGCGATGCTGCGGGTCGACGACCGTGTGCGTGAACTGGCTGAGCGACACGGCGTCGGGGTTCCGGACGTGGAACAGCAGACCGGTTCCCTCCGAGTTGATGTTGCGCAGCTTGATCGACGCCGAGCGATTGTTGAGTTCCACGTACTGGAAACCCACACCGAGCTGAGTGAAGATCACGTTGTCGATGGTGACGTCGATGTTCGACCCGGTGAAGTTCAGACCGACCGGCGACCGGGAAACGGATATGTTGCGCGCGACGTGGGCATCGCTGCCGTGCCAGGTCATGGCGTTCTGCACGGCGCGCCGGACGGCGATGTTCTGGATAACCGAGCCACTGGAGGCATGCACCAGCACGCCGTTGGCTCGCTGGTGGCAATCGAGGCGGATACCTTCGAGACCGCAATAGAAGACGCTCTTGCCGTCGCCGCCACCCCCGCCGACGTTGACCCGGCTTTGATTGTTACGGTTCTGCGGAATGAAGACGACCATGTAATCCTCGGGGATGTCCCACAACCGGCCACCGCCGGGGATGGGGCTGTCGTGGCCGGTCGGGTACGTCTTCTCCGGGCCGAAGTCCTCGGCGGGGACAATCTGGGTCTCGGAGCAACCGCCCGTGCCGAGCGTTCCCCGGCCGCCGGCACCCACGATCTTCCCGCCAACGGTGACGTAGATCGGGCGGGTGATCTCGTATCGGCCCGAGGGGAGCACGACCGTACCATGCCAGTCAGCCCCACGGTCGCCCTTGCGGGGCAGCGAGTTCTGCGCTGCCTCGATCGCATCGTTGATCGCTCCATCATGGCACTGCTTCCACAGGGTGACGTCACGCTCGTTGCCGTTGAAGCTGCCGGTGACGCTCGGCGGCGTCTCCTGACCTGGCAACGGGGCGTAGGTCTTGCCGTGGTAGGTGACGCGACCGCTGTAGTAGTGCCAGAAGCCCACCTCCGCGTTCACGAAGATGGGATACGTCGCCCGGTCGCCAAGGCGCGAGATGCTTCCGTCGCCGTGCAACGCCCCCCCGCCGGAGAAGTCGAACGCCTCGGGGCACGCGATCAGGTCCTTGTTGCCGAAATCGTGATCCTTGGTGACGGCGAACGGGCGTCGGCAAAGGATCACCCGGACGGCCGCGTCGTCGATCGCGGCGGCAAAGTCGGCCTCACTGGCGACTGTCCTAACCGCATCCGCCGGCTCCTCGGCTGAGATCGCCACAGCGCTGAGGACGACGACGAGACAGACTGTCAAACGCTCAAGTGCGATGGTCATGGATCACCTATTGGTCGGGATTTCCCATTTGGGTTGAGCCTGGCG
>CAYOGX010001284.1:0-1639 GCA_964403235.1 uncultured Planctomycetales bacterium
TCAGTGCTCTCACACTTCGACGAAACGCGCCCGACCCCGTCGACAATCGACCATCCCAAAACCCAAATCCCAAATCCGCAGTCACCTGCGTCTTCGCCGCCGCCGCAGGAGCCCCAGGCCACCCAGGGCCAGGAGCGTCCACGTCGCCGGCTCCGGAACCCACCGCACGGTGAAGTTGTCGAACCGGGCATTCTGGTGGTTGGTGAAGGTCTCGTGGAAGAGGCCCATCGCGGTGACCGTGCCCTCGGGCAAGATCTCCTTGGTGTCCAGAAACGCCAGCGGGCTGTTCTCCGCGAACGCCAGCGAGGACCACTCGGCCGTGCTGAACTCGAGCACGTTGCGCTGCCAGGTGCCGGAGCCGGCCGCGTGCGTGAAGGCGCTGGTCCCGGCCGGGTTGTCGAAGTCGGCGCTGACGTACCACGGGTCGTCCGACGTGTCGCCCGGCGTCCCCATCACGTCGATCCGCAGGGCCACGCGCGAGACGTAGTCCGTCGAGTTGTGCCGCGTGTCGAACGAGATGGCCGTCAAGCCGCCGCTGTCGTAGCACCCGGACTGCTCCTCGGTCCAATAGAGATACCCGTCGGTCGTCGTCTCGCCGCCGTGGTTGTTCAGGTAGCCTTGCGTGACCCCGGTGTCCGTGGGAGAGGAGTTGATGGGCTGCTCGTCGGCGTCGAACGCGGTGTTGTACTCCTCGACCACAGGGACGCTGGTCGGCGTGCCCGTGGCGCCGTAGTTGGCCTTCCAGCCCTCGCGCGGGAGAGTCCGGGCCCCCGTGGCGGCGTCGTTGGGGAAGATCTCGCGGTAGACCGTGACGTCCGGGCCGATCGCGGCGTAGTGTGCGGCCAGCGTGTCCTCGCTCAGGACCGTGTCGTAGAGGGCCACCTCGTCGATCGGCCCCCGAAACGGATACTGGTTCTGCGTTCCGAGCGACCCGATGGCCAGCAGGGCCGACGTGCCGTAGTCGCCCGTCTGCGCGGCGTCGATCACCGCGTGCGTGAGCGTCGGCTCACCGGCGGTGAGATCGGCCACGTAGCTGTTGACGGTGGTGGTGCCGCCGGAAACGGTGAACGTGTTGGCCACGTAGTACCAGTGTCCCTCGATGAACGGATCGACGATGTCCTGGGGGACCAGCGGGTTGCCGATCGCCGTCTGGAGCTGCGCCCCGCCGCTCTGCGCGAGATAATAGCCGCGCTGGTTGGAGGTGGCCCTCGTGGACACGGCGTAGCCGGACCGGCCGTCGGAGGTGACCTGGGGCGAGACGATCGCTTCCACCGTGAACGTGGCCGGCAGGTCGACGGCGGACGACGTGCGCAGGGCGGCCCCGCTGTTCATGCTGACGTAGTGGGGCGTCATGGCCACGGTCCAGGCGTCGAACCCCTGGTTGTAGGCGATGCTCGATGCGCTGCCCGAGCCGAAGGCCACCGTAGCGAGGTCCGCGGAGCCGGCCTTGTCCTGCTGCCGCTGGGCCGTGCTGAGCCCTTCGAAGGTGTAGAGGTGAATCAGGCTCTCCTCTTCCACAACGGCCTGACGCAACTCGATGATTCCCGCCGGCGCCGCCGACACCAGAACGGCGAGTACGAGGACCGTGACGAACAAGGCGACGCTCAGTCGCCGCAGCAGAGCAGAGCTGTTCATGACG
>CAYOGX010001285.1:0-1637 GCA_964403235.1 uncultured Planctomycetales bacterium
CCGCCACGGATCGGGGGTCCGTCGAGGCACCGACGGGTTGATTGTCTTTTCACGGTCGGGATGGCTGTGCTACGTGACAGGACCGTCTCGGCCGTGATTTTGTGCGCGGGCTGATCGGGATGTGCCCTACTCGGGCTGGTGGCGGCGTAGCGATTCGCTAACCTCCACGCCGTATGGGCCCGTGCCGTCGAATCGCGTGAGCGAAGCGGGCAGGGCCATCACCTGCGTCTTAGCCCGCTGGGTGATTGTCTCGAGGTCGGGCAGATCGGCGATGACTTCACCCGACCGCATGACGGGTTCGAGCAGAGGGGTGCCGTCGGCGCGGTCGTCGGCAAGGGCCAGCACGTCGCCCGTCATCGAGCCGGACGTGTCGTGGCGGCGATAGACCTGTTTCGCGCCGGCCAGCGTGGCCTTGTCGGCCGAGCGCTTCGCCCGGGGCACCATCCTGCCCGATTCATCGGCGGATTCGACCAGCTTGTAGACCAGCGACAGCGCGGGGGCGTCGATGGAGGTGACCATCTCCGTGCCCACACCGAACAGGTCGATGGGCGCGCCGGCGTCGAGCAACTTGGCGATGAGGAACTCGTTCAGGTCGCCGCTGGCCAGGATCTTCGTGTCATCCAGGCCGGCCCGATCGAGCACATCGCGGACCTGTTTGGACAACGACAGCAAGTCGCCGCTGTCCAATCGGACGCCGCGAAGGTCGCGCCCGACGGCGATGGCCTTGTGGGTGCCGGCGACCGTGTCATACGTGTCTATCAGGCAGACCGTGTGGGGCCCGAAGATCTCCGCGTAACGGAGGAACGCCTCCTGCTCGTCGTCGAAGCTCATGACCCAGCTATGAGCTTGGGTTCCGACGGCCGTTGCGCCGAGGCGTCGGGCGGCCTCGACGTTGCTGGTGGCGGCGCATCCGCCGATGAGGGCGGCCCGGGCTGCGAGCAGCCCGGCCATGGGTCCGTGGGCGCGGCGGGCGCCGAAATCCGCGACCGGTCGGCCGCGGGCTGCCGAGACGATCCGGGCCGCCTTGCTGGCGACCAGCGTCTGGAGCGTCTGGCAGGTCAACAGGTAGGTCTCGATCAGTTGGGCCTGGATCAGGTCGGCGGTGACGCGGAGGATCGGCTCGTTCGCGAAAAAGACGGTGCCCTCGGGCATAGCCCAGACGTCACCGGTAAATCGCAGTTGACGCATGTAGTCGAAGAAGTCGGCCGGCACGTTCGCGAAGACCGGCTGGCTGCGGAGCCACGCCACCTGTTCGTCGTTGAAGTGCAGGTGCGTCAGGTAGTGCACGACCTGCTCGAGCCCGGCGGCGATGAGGTAGCTCCGGTTCGACGGTAGAACGCGGACAAAGGCCTCGAAACACGCCCGACGTTCGTGCAGACCGGTGTGGACATAGCCAGCCGCCATGGTGAGCTGGTACAGGTCGGTCATCGTGCCGACGTCGTCGTCGGTTGGGAAGAGCGATTGCGGCGTCATCGTCCGGGGGTCCTCGGCAAACCGTTTACATCGTATCGAAGCGTGTTACGCATGCAAGGATCGCGGGGGCGCCGATCGACGTGCAATGGTCGGTATGAATGACTAAGATGCGCCGGCTGGAGGTCGTCATGGCGGACGCGAATCGCTGGTATGAATGCGACGTA
>CAYOGX010001286.1:0-1632 GCA_964403235.1 uncultured Planctomycetales bacterium
GCGGCCCGAGCGGCCGCTCTGCAGCAGAAAAAGGACTAGGGCGTGGTGAGATGGCTCGGATGATTGCCGTGACCGGTAAGGGCGGGGTGGGCAAGACCACGGTGGCGGCCCTGGTGGTCAAGTACCTCAAGGACAACACCCCCGGGCCGATCCTGGCCCTTGACGCCGACCCCGACGCGAACCTGGCGGCGGTGCTCGGTATCGAGGTCGAATCGACCATAGGGGATCTGCGGGAGGATATGCTGAAGCGCATCAGGGACTTTCCGGCGGGCATGTCCAAGGAGAGCTACTTCGAGGCCGGCCTGCACGAACTGATCACCGAGACGGCGAAGGTCGACCTGATCACGATGGGGCGGGGCGAAGGGCCGGGGTGCTACTGCTTCATCAACAACCTGCTGCGGAAGTTCGCCGACGACCTGCTGCCGTCCTACGCCTGGGCGGTCATGGACAACGAAGCCGGCCTCGAGCACATCAGCCGACGCACCGCCTCGTTCATCGATCACCTCATCGTCGTCGTCAGCGACAGCCCGCTGGCCGTCGACTGCGCCAGGCGGATAGACAAGCTTCTGGCCGATCTCGACCGCAGCGTGCGGAACAGGCATTACGTCCTCAACGCCGTCCCCGACAGCCGCGTCGAGGCGGTGATGCAGAGAATGTCAGAACTCCGCTTTGAGCACCTCGCAACGATCCCCCGGGACGACGCCCTGGCCGAAGCCGTCTTCAACGGCCAATCCGTCTACATGCTTGACAACACCCCCGCGGTAAGGACAATTGCCGACATGATGCGCCAGATAGGAGCAGGGTAATGGAAGTCGTGGACACGACGGAAAAATGGACGAACCAGATCAGGACGGTCACGATCGGTGCGACGGCTGACGAAGGCGGTACGCGCGCCAACACCGTGACGGTCGGCGGGGAGACGACGCTGCCGTTCCTCACCTCCGAGGGCGAGATCCCGAACCGGCCCGTGATAGCGGGCATGATCGCCGACGTGGTACCGGACTGGCCGGCGGCCCTGACCGACACGATCGGGGACGTCATCAACTCGCCCGCCGAGTGGGCACAGAAATGCGTCCAGGACTGCAAGGTCGACCTGATCAGCCTCAAGCTCATCGGCGGCGACCCCGCCGGGGCAAACCGCAGCCCCGCCGACTGCGCCCGGACCGTCAAGGACGTCCTCGAAGCCGTCGACGTGCCCCTGATCTTCTGGGGATGCGACGACGAGGAGAAGGACAACGACCTGCTGATGGAATGCTCGCACGCGGCCAAGGGCGAGCGATGCCTGATCGGCTCGGCCACCGAGACCAATTACCGCACGCTGGGCGCGATCGGCACGGCGGACAAGCACAAGGTCATCGCCGAAGCGCCGGTGGACATCAACATCGGCAAGCAGGTCAACATTCTCCTCCAGGATGCGGGTTTCTCGCTGAACGACGTGGTGATGTGCCAGACCACCGCGGCGCTGGGATACGGGTTCGACTACGTCTACACCATCTTCGAGCGCGTCCGGATCGCCGGGCTCCGGGGCGACAAGCTCATGGCCCTGCCCCAGATCGCCAACGTCGGCTGGGAGGCATGGAAGGTCAAGGAGGCGATCCAGGACGACGACATCCTCGAAGGCTGGGGCAAGCT
>CAYOGX010001287.1:0-1630 GCA_964403235.1 uncultured Planctomycetales bacterium
AGATCATCGACCGGCGCGACTGCCACCGTCAGAAGACCGCTGCTTTCCTCCCACGTCGCCCAGTCGTCGGTGTCGAAGTGGTAAAAGGCGCGCACGTCAACGTCGGTCGGGTCCAGAATGTACTCCGTCAGGTCGGCCCGGATCTTGACCGTGTTCGTGTAGAGCGGCACCTGCGGGACCGTGACGACGTTCGTGATGGTCAGGTCGGTCGCCAGCGGATCCACCACGAGCACGTCGTCGAGGCACATCCGCGCCGGCAGGCCGCCGCCCGTGGTGTTGGAAATGCGGACAAAGCGGTTGGTCCGGTCGTGGCGCGACAGGACGAGCCGCTCGTACACGTCGTTCGTGACGCTCATGCTGAAGATGGAGCGCCAGCTCCCGATGGACCCATCCGGCGAGACCTCGATGTTGAGCAGGCCCGCCGGTCCGCCGACCGCCCATTTCCGGTACCAGAAGCTGATCTCGCCGATCCCGTTGGGCAGGTACGGCGTCTGTGCGTACGGCGAGTAGTTGGTGTAGGTGCGGCCGTAGAGCGTGTCCACGTTGCTCGTGTAGTTCAGGTAACAGGTCTGTCCCTCGTCGCGGAACAGCTTGTCGCTCTGGTTGTCGGTGAGCAGGCTGTTGTACACGATCCAGGAGTTGGTGTCGCCCTCGTGGTAGTCGTAGATCTTGATCTCGTCGACGAAGAACCGGGCCGCCAGGTTGCTCGACAGGTGGGCGATGCGGATATACCCGTTGCCGGTGATGTTGAGCGGGAAGGAATAACTGAGCCAGTAACCGTCGGAATCGAGCCGGTCGGTCCGCAGGGTCTCGTACACGGTGGGCGTCAGTTCGTCGGCCCACTGCAGCGCGATATCGCACGGCGCGTCCAGGGTCTTGTACTTGAACGAGAGCGGCCCGACGGTGGTGAGCTTGCACGTGCGCAGGTACTGGTTGGTCGTCGTCGTATACACGGAACGCGAGGCGCGCAGCTCCAGGCTTCTTCCATTGCCGCCGTACGCGCCGGTCTCCGTGACCCAGCTATCCATGCCGATCCAGGCCGCATTGCCCGAGCCGTACTGGTTGGTCTTCGCGCGCCAGCTCGACACGTCGATGTCGTCGAACCGCAGGTTGTGATCCCCGTCGGTGTGCTCGAGGATCGTATACACAACCTTGGGTTCGTGAATGGTCACGGTCACGGGCCGGTAGTCCAGGTTGGTGACGCTGGCGAAGTTCCTGTAGGTCGTCCGGTAGCTGGGCCCCATGTTGAGATAGGGCGGCTCCACGGTCGTCACCTTGAACCCGACCGTGCCACCCGTCCGGCCCACGCGCCGGTAATAACCGCCCGAGGCGGTCAAGTCGCCGTCCGTCGGCCAGCCCGACGGCGACGAGGACAGGAAGTCTTCCCCGTATTCCCAGACCCAGTCGCTGTCCAGGTCCACGGACACCCAGTTGACGAGCGTATTGACGTCGTAGCTGTCGAACCCGATCGTTCCGGGGGAAGTCAGGCCGGTTGCGTCCGTGTACCCGCCGAGATACCACCAGTTGCCCCACCAGAACTCATGCCGCACCTGCGATCCGCCCTGGTTGGTGACGCGGAGCTGCATGTTCAGAGGCTGATCCAGCGTGTTCCACCAGATGTAGCCCGACC
>CAYOGX010001288.1:0-1627 GCA_964403235.1 uncultured Planctomycetales bacterium
ACAAAACCGGTTCCTGTTGACCGACGAGAAGACGAACCAACCCACCCAGCGCGGCAAGCAGATCATCGACCACACGCCGATGGCCCGGTACGGCGATCCGGCGGACCTACTCGGCACGGTGCTGTATCTGCTGAGTCCGGCCTCGTCGTTCGTTCACGGCGCGGTCATCCCCATCGACGGCGGCTTCGCCGCCTACTGCGGGGTGTAGGGCGGAACGCGGGTTTGACCGCGGTAACCCAATCGGAGCCGCGACCGTTAGGGAGCGCCGGGTGCCATGGGCAAACTCGTTTGCCCGTGCCCGTAAGATGGCATGTCCAAGCGGACTGCGGGCATGTGTCGTCCGCTCCCTAACGGTCACGGCTCGGATAGGGATGCGGCACGTCGCGCCAACGACGGTTTGTATAGCGACACACGCGAATCCACATGACGGTTGCCAAAATCATGAACGTCGACACGCCACTGGCCACAACGACCCTGGGCGGGACCGGCCTGACCGTGTCGCGGATGGCGTTGGGCGGGTTCGACGCGCTGGGCCAGGCCGGCTTCGAGCGGGCCGTCGAGCTGGGCGTCAACTTTCTGATCAGCTTCCCCGGTTACGAGCGGGAGCAGCGGGCCATCGGTCGAGCGGCGCGGCGCGTCGCGCGCGACGCCATCGTCCTAGCGACGGGCACGGCGGGCCGGTCGGCCTCATCGGTGCGACGCGATCTGAAACGCTCGCTGGCGACGCTGCGAACGGATTATGTCGACGCCTTCTACCTGTACCACGTTACCTGCGACGCCTGGCCGCGGATCTGCGCACCCAACGGCGCGCTGGTCCAGCTAGCGCGGGCGCGACGCGCCGGGCTGGTTCGCTTTGCCGGCGTGACCGTCCATAATCGCGCCCTGGCGCGGCAGATCATCGAATCCGAGCAGATCGACGTGATCAACCTCCGCTACAGTCTGGCGCACCCGGGGCAGGAGGCCAGGGTCCTGCCCGCGGCCGCCCAGCACAACTGCGGCGTCGTCGCCTATTCCGCGCTCAAGTACGGCCTGCTGGTCAACCGACCCGACGGCTGGCCTGCCCGCCCACGCATCCCCACACCGGCCGAGTGCTACCGGTTCGTCCTCGGCCACCCGGCCGTCCACGTCGCATGGGTGGGCGCCCGAACTGTGGCCCAGGTCGAGGCCAACGTTGCGGCGATCCGGCCGTTCGTTCCCCTGCGGAACGCCACCCAACGGTGCCTGCGCCGGTTCGGCCGCTACGTACACGACGCCTCCCCCGCCACGCCGCATGATGGCGCGCAGCCCAAAGGACCTGCCAGACGTCCCTGATGTCCAGATCGATCGGCAGCGCACTTCGCCCGATCGCCTACTTCAATTCGTCGATATTCTCGATCACCTTCACGATCGCATCCGCGTATAACTGCATTCTTCTTGTGTCATGGGGCGCATCCAGACTGTGCTGGTCTATGTTGAATTCCTCCCGAACGAGACGCTCGCTCACCGGTAAGCTCCCTTCCTCATACTCGGGGCTCTTGCCGTGTGGACATTGGAATGGGCAGCCCTTTCCGTACAGGTTCTTCTCTTGGAACACCGGCCTCAAATGCATCAGCCCGACCGCCACCTCCGAGACCCCCACGCAAAGCAG
>CAYOGX010001289.1:0-1622 GCA_964403235.1 uncultured Planctomycetales bacterium
GAGATACTGTCAAATCCTGTGGATGGGTTCATGATCAGGCGGCTTGTTGGATGCCGTCGACGAACCGGACGCCGGCGAGCAGATCGTGGATTCTTTCGTGCCCATTCAGGCGACGGAAGCGACGCTCGGCGGACATCGCCAACTTGAACACCATGGTCAACGTCGCCCGGCGGGAGCCGCAGCCTTTGGTCTTGGCCGTCCGCAGACGCACCGTCGCGAACATGCTTTCGATCGGGTTGGTCGTACGCAGGTGCACCCAGTGTTCGGCCGGGAAGTCGTAGAACGCCAGCAACGCGACGCGATCCTTGCCCAGGCAGGCGACGGCGTGGGGGTACTTCGCCTGGTAGGTCTGCTGGAAGTGATCGAACGCGGCCTCAGCGTCGGCGCGGGTGGGGGCCATCCAGATCTGATGCAGCCGATCCTTCGCCTCGCCATGCAGGCGTTTGGGGAGCTTGTTCAGCACGTTGGCCGTCTTGTGCACCCAGCAGCGTTGGGGGCGGGTGGCGGGATACACCTTCGCCAACGCCGTCCAGAACCCCAGCGCCCCGTCGCCGGTGGCCAGCTTGGGATCGACCTTCAGGCCACGCTGCTTCACGTCCCGCAGCAGCGACGTCCACGACTGCTCCGACTCGCGGTAGCCGTCGGCGATGGCGATCAACTCCTTCACGCCGTCCGCCGTCGCGCCCATCAGCACGAGCATACAAGTGCGATCCTCTTCCAGTCTCACGTTGAAGTGGACCCCATCCGCCCAGAGATACACGTAGCGTTTCGGCGACAGGTCCTGCTGCGACCAGGCGTGATACTCCGCTTCCCAGGTCTGCTTCAACCGCGTGATCGTGGTGGCGCTGAGGCCGGGGCAGTCCGGCCCGACCAACGCCTGAAGCGCCTCGGTGAAGTCGCCCGTGCTCACGCCCTTGAGATACAGCCAGGGAATCAGCTCCTCCAGGCGGCGTGTCTTGCGCAGGTACGGCGGCAGGATCGACGAGGTGAATGACTCCCGCTGATCCGCCGGGCGTCGATCGTGCACGCGCGGCATCCGCACTTCGACCTGCCCCACGCCGGTGACGATCCGGCGGGGCTGAGCTTGGCCGTTGCGCACCACCTGCCGGTGGCCGTGGGAATCCAGCAGGTGCGCATGCGTGTCGATCCACCCGGCGACCTCCGCCTCCACCGCCTGCCGCAGCAGGTCACACGCCCCGCGGCGGATCACCTCGGTCAGTGGGTCATCGACGACCGGTTCAGCGGACGCGGGGAAGAGGATCGGGTCGGTGGCTTGCGTGGCGGGATGTCGAAACGTAGCTTGCGTCATGGTGGCGTACTCCTGCCCGTGTGGGCGGTTGGGGGTGTATCTGACACACCCAAGGTACGCCGCCTTTTTCAATCCGTCATCCACAGCTTTCGGTTATAGCTCCTCGTTCCATGTCGCTGAGCGTTAGCTGTTCGGGGTGTTTACCCAGACTAATGCTGACCGCCTCACTCACAGGGCGCAAAGACATCGGCTCATCAGTGCCTTCCTTCGCGGCGCGTGTTGGCCCACGCGCTTCTTGGCGCTGTGCTTGGAGGAAGCTGACGGCGCCCTTCCGTTGCTCGGCGTGCAACAGCCACGCTCGGCCGGGCTCTGT
>CAYOGX010001290.1:0-1620 GCA_964403235.1 uncultured Planctomycetales bacterium
AGGCCATTGGGGCCGTTGGGCGGCATCTGGCTGAAGCGACGTACTGGATGCTGACGAAACAAGAACCGTATCGCGATCCGGCAACGAATCGCGTTGAGGCAGAGTCGATGAGGGAGGCGTGAGCGCGACGGGGGACATGAACCAGGAGAGGTTCGATTTGTGATTGCGACACGTCACCCGAACAACCTATTGCTGCCTGGACAGCGAAGAGATGACTCCGACTCACCGGAAATGATCGTCACAACCAAGGAGGTCCAGCGAGAACATCCCCCTTGACAGACTGCGCGCTTTCAGAGATGTCCCCAGAACTCCCGGAGCGAAGCCTTCGAGATAAGTACTGTGTCCCCAGAACTCCGCAGAACTCCCGCCGTCTGCGACGTTTCCCTTGGTCGATTCCGTTCGCGGGATAGATCCGAGGGCCACGAATGGAGAACCAGGCTCCGTGAGCCCGTACAAAGCCCAGGGGACCTGGGCTTTGTACGGGCGAGAACGAAGCTCGTGCTAGGCGGTTTCGTTCTTGCGCTTGGTGACCGAGCCGAGTTGGGTCTGAGCTGAACTAGTGGGCCGTGAGGAGAACCAGGATCAACCCCGTCTCTCCCGTCATCGATTCCAGCGCCTTCCCCACGAGGGCACACGGACAAGGATCGGGACCGGCCCAGCGCATCGCATGCCCGGGCGTCGAGGAGCTTACGAGCAAGTCACCGGGCTGGATGGGTCCACCTTCATCCGTGACCTTGACTGGAACCACCCCGGCCAACGCCAGCGCCGCTGTATGCGTGTATAGGTCAGCGTCACCGCCCAGGACCAGTCCCGGCGCGGTCGACGCGACGCCTGCGACCAAGGGCGAGCACATCCCTTGGGTGACTCGATACGCTCCGGACCCGCGGGGGTCAAGCTCAAGCACGAAGCCAGCCTTGACTGGTTCAGAGACACCGACGTACTCGGCAACGTCGCCCGAACTGGACGAGAACGATGAGGCCCGGATGATTCCATCAGCAACGACGTCCCCGCCTGCATCCACACAGAAGCAGCCGGGGGATTGCACCATCGTTGATTCAAAGGTGAGTATCCAGCGAAATGAAGAGTCGTCGAAACGCTCGATCGTCTCGTAGAAGGAATACCAACCGTCAGCGATTCCTTCCCAGCCGAAGTTGAGGTGAACTTGGAAGTCGCCTTCTGCGTATCGGTAGGCGTCGAGAACCACGGCGTGATAGACCTGTGTCGTCTCTTGCGTGCCGATCGTTGGTGGTGCGTGCTCGAACGCGAAGTCGTAGATTCGCGATGAGGGTGCGCTGACCGCCTGAACGGGCATTGCTGTGCTGCCCTGGCTTCGCAAGTACAGAAGGCACGGGCGCCGGGCGTCGATCTCGACGACGATTTGCGGTTCGATGTCGTGCCCACCGTTGGCGGAGATGAAGTATTCGACATCGACCGGGTAGTGCGTCTCTAGAGCATGGATCATCCCGGAGAGCGGCAATACGTAGGTCCCTGTGCCGAAATCCTTCTGGATGACGGTCGCAACATCGTAGAGGTAGGTGCTTGTCTGATCGATCTCCTCTTGTGGGGACGTCTCGTCCAGCGCCACCGGCATCAGGGACCAATCGTACGCTGTCCCTACCA
>CAYOGX010001291.1:0-1619 GCA_964403235.1 uncultured Planctomycetales bacterium
ACAGAACCACCAACCGGCAGTGGGAGACGCAATGAGCCTCAACGAAGCCGTCAACATGGTCCGCCAGTTCCATCAGCACATCGGTGCACCGATAGCCGACAAACCGCAGCTTCTGGCAGGCAAGCAGAAGGAAGCGGATTTCCTGGCCGCACGGATCGAGAACCTGGGACGCCTTGCCCGACGCAGCGCCGACAACGATCCGTTTCTCGAACGGCTGGCCCTCGCCCTTGAGGAACTTGCCGAATGGGCTACAGCCCACGCGAAGCGGGACCTGGTCGCCGCGGCCGACGCCTGGGCCGATCGGGCTTACGTGCTCTTGGGCGATGCCGTCGCCTGCGGTCTCCCGGCCCAGGAGCTGTTCGACGAAGTGGCATCGGTCCAACATGACGAAGCAGTACGGCGTTCGGACCGGCGTGGGCAAGGCGTTTCGCGGTACGCACTACAAGCCGCCGCGAATCCGCGAGATACTGGAAGGAGATCATGAGCGAGAATCACAAACAGACCGTTGATGAGATTCGGCAGCTGCTCGTTACGAACATCCTCGCAGGGCCACAACCGCCGCCCGATGAGATGGCTCTGCTGAGTCAGGAGTATCGGGAGGTGTGGCGAGCCGAGGGCGGAGACCAAGGTGATGCGACGCTGGCAACCGTGCTCGACAAGCCTGCCCGGTGGTTCAAGAGACCGAGAACGCCGGCGGAGCACGCGTTCGATCAAGAGACGGAGCAACTACTCCGCAAGAAGCGATGGATAGAGAGCGAGCAGCTTGCCAGACTCTCCAGGATCGACAAACTCCTTGCAGGCGACGAGCGATGGCAGCAACAGGTGCTACAGCAGAACCGGGAGTTGGACCAGCAGATCGAGGCTTGCCGTACGGAATGTGAACAGGCACCCACGTCGGCCCGAGCGGAGAATGCTCGACGACGGCTTCTCGACTGCCAGAGGGTCCGACGGGCCAACTTGAAGAAGCTCACCGAGCTGGAACGGATGCAAAGGAAGGTCCTGCTTGCGGTACGTCGCGATGCGATCGAGTACGTGGGCATGGTCAAGAGGTTGGAGGCTCGGAAGGGCTGCCGGAAGCTGTTACGCAAGCGAGAGCGGACGGCACAGGGTGGGCTCGGGTTCTTTGGGACGCTTGGGGCGATGTGTGCCATTCACGATTTCCAGAAGATGGCCGACGGTATCGACAAGTTGGCCAAGAGGAAATGAGCCGACCCATTCACGAAAGCGGAAGTATCAATGAGCGATGATTTCTGGGGTGAGCCGATCTACTCGTATTCCCGAGAGCAGGCGATTGCGGATGGCGTGCTGGTCGATGTGACCATCATGGCGAGGGAGGCAGGTATCGTCTACTCAACCGCCGTGACTCGCCGCGTCTGGGACGAGCTGGTCGTGCCCGACGAGGATTCACGGAAGGAGGGGCAATGCGAGCCGGGGCGGATGTGGGACATCCTTTGGATGCTTAGGATGACGATCCAAGGCGGCGAGTCGGGCAGCGAGGTCCGGTTTCCGGTGATCTTCGTCGCGGCAGGAAATCGCCGTACGACCATGACTCTGAAGGCGGTCTGCGCCTACGGCGGCGCGAGCGTGCTTCAGAAACTGCCGGAGAACCTGCATCTGAT
>CAYOGX010001292.1:0-1619 GCA_964403235.1 uncultured Planctomycetales bacterium
CCCTCCACGCGGATGACGTTCCCCTCGATCATCACTCGCTGCCCCTCGTCGCCGCCGCTGAGGGAACCGATCTCGCGCGGGGCAGCCCAGGCGGTCGCGCTCTCGATGGCCTCCACGTCCCCGCCGAAATTTGGCTGGATCTGCAACACTCCCTCGTACTGACCGATCTCGCCGGTAGCGCGCACTTTTGCGCCCAGGTTGATCTCCAGCGCATCCCAGCAATCGTCATAGACCTCGTGCCACATCAGCAACACGATCTGTCCTGTGCCGTCGTCCAGCGTGAATTTGAAGCCCGCCGAGAAACTGGCCGCGCCGACGACCGCGCCCTCCACCGTCGCCTCCTCGCCGACGCGGTCGGTGGTGATGGCCTCGATGGGCGTCGGGATGTCTTTGGGTGTGGGCGTACTGGCTGGCGTCGGAGTAGGCTCGCGTGTTGAAACAACAGCAGGCGACGGCGTCCTGGTCGGTTCGGATGTGTCCGTCGGCGCGAGCACAGCCGTTTCCACCAGCTCCACTCCGTCCTCTTCGATTGGCTGCGGAGCCTCACCGGCTTTGATCACGTGCACCTTGCCCGCGACGAACTCGGTCAGCGCCAGCTCACCCTCGTACTCTATAACCTGACCTACCAGAACGATCTGCGCGCCTGCTCCCAGTTCTTCTGAAATGCTCTCGTAAACGTGGGGCTGCATCAAGAGCACAATCTGCCCTGTGCCGTCGTCGAGGGTGAACTTGGTGACATCCGAGAAGAATTCGGGCCGACTTGGCGTTCCACCCAAACTCACCCATCTGCCCACATCGGCGGTCGTGAGTTTGCTGATGGGGTTAGGATCGGGTATGGAAGTGGCGGCGACGGTGACCTGTACGTCCTCGGACAGCTCAGGCACTATTTCCAATTCGCCACGATATTGAGAGAGCTCCCCCTGCACTTGCACCTCCGCACCAATCTCCGGCTCGGGTCTATTATTACGCAACCCAGCGTAGACGTCCTGCCAAAGAAGCGCAGTGATCGTCCCGCTGCCATCTTCCAGCGCGAGCTTGACGCCTGCGGAGAAGGGATTTACCTCGGTGACGATGCCGCGAACGATGACCCATTGGCCCACATCAGCGCTCGTCAGTTCGACGATGAATCTCTGTGCGGCTATAGGCACGGTGTAATCGAGCGGCGCGATGTCGGCGGTGGAAGCGGGAACAAGCTGCGGTGCGTCACCGTAGAGCGAGACGCTCCCCACGACCTCGACCGATTGGTTCATGGTCAGCGTGGGCGTGAAGCCGCTGATCGCGATCAGGTCCTCGCTCACGGCGATGGGAATAGAACCGGTCTCGTCCCGGATCGTGAGCAGCGTCAGGCCCTCGTAAGGCTCGTACACCTGGCGCACCTGGCCCTGCACCCGCACGCGCGCGTATTGATCTTCTGGCGTGATGGCGCCGATGGCGCGCTCGACCGGCTCGGCGCGGGTGACGTTGAGTTGTTCAGGTACGTTAACCGTGAGCGAGAGAAAATCCTCGCGCACGCGGAGTGTGCCCGCTACCTCAACCCGGTCACCCGGCGCGGGCACGCGGCCCTGCTCGATCATTTGTCGCGTCTCCGCCCGGTAGGCCATCACGTACATCTCCCCCGT
>CAYOGX010001293.1:0-1615 GCA_964403235.1 uncultured Planctomycetales bacterium
GCGGTGTTTCCGTCCGTAACGGCGGCGCAACCAGCACCCGGCCTCATGCCCGATCACGTCCCAACCGGGCTCACCGCCGACAATGCGGAGATTGAGACCGCTGCCGTGGCTCGCCTTGAGGAAAACGTCGCCGGCCAGCATCTCGGCGGGCAGCGTCGAGACGTCGGTGCCGGCCCACAACAGCGGCGGCACCGCCACATCCGGGTGCCGACCGCTGACGTACGCCTTCGCCTTGAGCTTGTCCGACAGTTCGGTAAAGCGTGGATCGCGGTCGAAAATCTTCCGCCACAGCATTTTCTCGTGGAAGTGCGTCGGACATGCGATATCGGGCCAATACCCGAGACGCTGCCTGAACCGATAGGCCAGCAGAAAGTAGCGCGCGTAACACGCCGCGTTCGCGTTTCCCAACACGAGACGGTCCCGAACCGCGGCCCCCCCGGTCTTTCGGGAACCTGCGGCCGTCACGGGAGCGATGTCATTTCGGCGGGCGTCCGGGTCATCACGACAGGGCGGGTGGGTCCGTTCGGCATGCGGTCGGGCTCGTGCCGCACCACTAGCCGCCGCTCGTCTTTCGACGTAGAGGAAAGACTGCTCACCGCCCCGGCTTGCGCACAGTGGAAACAGACGTAGACATACACTCACGCGACCTCAAGTGTGAAGCAGCGAAGCTCCTTTGTCGCGCCGGTCGCCGAACCGGTCGTGTTCGGGTCGTCGGCGCATGAGCGGCTCGCTTGCCGTCGTCATGCCGGTGTACAACGGTGCGTCGTTCCTGGCTGAAGCGCTGGACAGCATACTCGCCCAGCAGCACGACGCGTTCGACCTGATCGTCGTCGACGACGGGTCCACCGACGCCACACCCGACATCCTCGCCGATTACGCACGCCGCGACGGACGTGTCCGGCCCATCACCCAGGCGCAGTCGGGCGTCGCGGCCGCGATCAACCGCGGCCTGGCGGAGACCGATTCCGAGTTCGTCGCCCGCATGGATGCCGACGACATCGCGTCGCCGGAACGGTTGGCCACGCAACTGGACTTTCTCGCAACCCATCCCGACGTTCAGGTCGTCGGCACCGATATCCGTCTGGTGGACCAGCAGGGCCGCCGGATCCGCGTGCGCCGGTACCCTTCCGGCGACGCAGAGATACGCAGCCGCCTGCTGTTCAAGAACCCGCTCTGCCACCCCACGGTGATGTTCCGCAGGACCTGTGTCACGGCGGCGGGCGGCTATGACGAGTGCTATCGTTCGGCACAGGACCTCGATCTGTGGCTACGGCTTTCGCCGGACGTGACCTTCGCCAACATTCCCCAGCCGCTGCTCGACTATCGCACCCACGTGGCCCAGATCACCGGCCGGGCCAACCGCGGCGCCAGCTATGCCTTCAGCGTGCTGGCCGCGCTCAACCACCTGTTCGCCGCGCATGGGATGGCGCGGCTGCAGCCGCCCGAACCCGCGCCAGCAGCCCTGACGGAACAGATCGTCGTCCTGTTCGACCGGATAACCGATCCTCTCGAACGCAATGCGCTGTTCTACCAGACCGCCAGAGTGCTGCGCCGATATCCCGCCGATACCGTCAGCCCCGCGGCCCGGGCAGCCACCCGACACGCGTTGCGCGAA
>CAYOGX010001294.1:0-1610 GCA_964403235.1 uncultured Planctomycetales bacterium
GGGCTTCGGCCTGCGTCACGGTCTGGCCTTCCAGATCCGCAATCCGCGACTCAAGGTCGGGCATGCGCTGGTCAGCCGCCGAAAGCTTCTCGTGAAGGTCCACGATGCGGGCCGTCACGTCGCTCGTGCGCTCGCCGCTGGTGGCAAGCTGCTGCAGTTTCTCGTGGTGGCGAGTCCGTTCCCGACGGAGGTCGTTTCGCTCGCATCGGGCTTCGGCCAGTTCGGCGTTGATGGCGGAGTGGGCGTCGGTCAGCGCCTGGGCAAGCAGCGCCTCGTCGTTGGCCAGTCGGCGGACCTCATCGATCACCACGCGTTCGATTTCCCCGGCCGGCAGCGTTCCCACGGGGCAGACGTCGTGACCGTTCTTGATCGCGTTGGTGCAGCGGTAGTAGCGATAGAAGTTCCGCTTGTTCTTGCCGGTAAATGTGTGCGTCATGGCGGTGCCGCAGCACTTGCAGCGGAGCAGGCCTCGCAGCAGCGCGCCGTACTTGTTGCGCACGTCCGCACCGCCCGTTCGCCCGTTGAGCTTGAGTTGCTGCTGGACCTTGTCGAAGAGGTCCTGCTCGATGATCGCCTCGTGTTCCCCGGCGTGGAGTTCGTCCTTGTAGCGCATCTTCCCGGTGTAGATCGGGTTAGTCAGCAGTTGGTGTAGCGTCGCCTTGTCGAACGGCCGGCCGCCGATCTTCTTGCCCTTCTTGGTGACGCGCCGTTTGTTGACCCAGCCTCGGTCCCCCAACTCCTTCACCACAGGCAGCAGGGAAGCTTCCTCGAGATACATTCGGAACATCTCACGGACGCGGGCGGCCTCCTTAGCGTTGATCACGAGGCGGGGGCTCGGGCCGGTTCGGTCCACGTCGTAGCCCAGCACGGGCGCTCCGCCGGTCCATTTGCCTCTGCGGGCCTGGGCGGCGAGCTTGTCGCGGATACGCTCGCCGATGATCTCGCGCTCGAATTGGGCGAACGAGAGCAGAATGTTCAGCGTCAAACGGCCCATCGAGTGGGTCGTGTTGAAATGCTGGGTCACCGAGACGAACGAGACGTTATGATTCTCGAAGGTCTCCACGATTCGGGAGAAGTCCATCAGCGACCGGCTGAGGCGGTCGACCTTGTAGACGACCACGCAGTCGATCTTGCCCCGCTCGATGTCCCGAAGCATGCGGTCGAGGGCCGGCCGGTCCATGTTGCCGCCGGTGAAGCCACCGTCGTCGTATCGGTCGGGCAGCGCCGTCCAACCCTCGGCCTTCTGACTGACGATGTACGCCTCTGCCGCTTCGCGTTGGGCGTCAAGCGAGTTGAATTCCTGATCAAGGCCTTCCTCGCTGGATTTGCGGGTGTAGATGGCGCAGCGGATCGTCGGTTTCTTTGCCTTGTTGTTTCGCCCACTCATCGCTGTCCCCCGAGCTTGAAGAATCGGAACCCGTTGATGTGGGTTCGGGTGATTCGCTTGGCCACCGCCGACAGCGTGCGATAGCGCTCACCTTCGTACTCGAAGCCGCTGCCATCTTCGAGGAACACCACACGATGAGTGCGGCCCTTGTACACGCGGACGATGGCCGAACCTGGCGCGGGCAAGCGTGGATCAGTTGGCTTTCCACCGCCCGTCGGGGCCG
>CAYOGX010001295.1:0-1609 GCA_964403235.1 uncultured Planctomycetales bacterium
GGCGGCGGGCCGGTGGACCAACAACTTCCAGAAGATGGACCCGAACGACGACGAGCTGACCCGCTTCTACTGCCGCAGCGCGATGGCCGGCACGTGGGGAATCGTTTCCGACCTGAGCAAGATCGGCCACCGACAGCGCGCGGGGATCCTGAAGGAGGTCGGGCACTATCGGCGGCTCAACGCGCTCAAGCCCGGCTACCTGTACGACATCGTGTTGCCCGCCGATGGCGTGGACGTGGCCGGTGTGACGTTCTATAGGCAATCCAGGCGTGAGGCAGCGGTTCTGCTGTATCGCTGGAATCGCAAGGGGCCGTTCGATCATCAGGTAAAGCTGGCGGCGCTTCAGAGCGGTCCGCAGTACAAGATCGAGGAGGCCGACAGCGGCGAGGTCTTCACCGAGACCGCCGAGCAGCTGCACCACCAGGGCGTCCGAGTCAGATTCGACCCCCGGCGCATGTCGGCGCTGTTGTTTCTTCAAGCTGTTGAGTAGGTCTCAACGTGTCGGTCCGCATGGGCGGACCCTACAGGGGTTTGGGAGCGGTACCTTTGATGCGAACGTCGGTGCGCTTGGTGATGGCGTTGATTCTGTCGGCCTCGACGCACGCGTGTGCGGGTGAGGCCATCAGACCGGCGCTGACTCGCTGGCTCGGTCCACAGGACTGGCAGCGGGATTGCGACGGGCCGGTCGTCTCCCTGGGCAAAGCCGGCGCGTTCGACGACACACACGTCTTTGCGCCGTGTGTTGCGTTCGAGCGCGGCAAGTTCTGGATGTGGTACTGTGGGTCACGCGGCACGGTCGCCCAGCGGGTGTTCCGGCTTGGGCTGGCGACGGGCCGCGATGGCGTTCGGTTCCGGAAGTCCGCATCGTCGCCGGTGTACGCGTTCGGAGATGGGAAGCGTTCGATCCTGACGCCCGCGCTGCTTCGCCGGCCGGACGGCGCGTTGTTGCGCGAGCGCGGCCGGCTCCGGATGTGGTTCGCAGCGGCACAGCTCGGAGCCGTGGGCGCCGTTCACACGCTACACGACACGTCGAGTGTGGATGGTACCCGATGGTCACCCCCGAGCGAGGCACGGCTTCGAAACGTCTACGCGCCCACCGTCATCAAGGAGGAGGGCGTCTATCGGATGTGGTACACCGACGTCGGGTCCGAGCCGTGGACGCTCCGATACGCCCGGAGCGAGGACGGCCGGCGGTGGACGGTTCACCCCAAGCCCGTGATGGGAATCGACCAGAAGTGGGAATCCGGACGGCTCTTCTACCCGACGGTCGTCAAGGCCAACGGCGTCACCCTGATGTGGTACGGCAGCTACTGGTCCGGTCATCCCAACAAGACGGCCATCGGCTTCGCCGTCAGCGCCAACGGGTTGGCCTGGCGCAAGCACCCGGACAACCCGGTCCTGCGTCCCGATCCGAACCGACCATATGAGTCGCACTACACGACGAGCCAATCGGTGCTGCGACTGAAGAACGGCACGTGGCGGATCTGGTACGCCAGCCGAAAGGCACCGCCCTTCCGCAACAAGTACTTCGCGATCTGCACGGCCAGCTGGTCAGGACCGGCCCGCTGAAAAAAGGGGACGAAAAAAGGGGACGGGAGTCTTTTTTCGC
>CAYOGX010001296.1:0-1609 GCA_964403235.1 uncultured Planctomycetales bacterium
CCGCGCAGGCGTTGCGACGCTATCGGCTCGCTCTGGTCGCAGCCGTCCCCATGAAAACGGAATCCGCGTGCTCTCGTGTACGGGTGTCTGTCGGGATGCAGCCGGTGTAGGCTTCCCTCGTCCGCCATCTGACGAAACAGGCGGGAGACAGCGGTGGTCCTCTTACCCCGGTCGCCGGTAGCCAGCCCGTACCACTGTGCCGCCACACTGGACGGGACAAACACGTCGCAGCGGTGCGGATCGTACCCCAGCCCCGACAGCCGATCGGCGAAAAAGTCTTCGATCAGTTGGTGCTCTTCTGCTTCGACGTCGCTCGCCGCCCGGCGCTCCATCACCACTTTCCAGCACTCAGGTGGATCGGACAAACGGGAGAGAACATCGCCTTCCCACGTGGCCCATCGTGACGATTGAGGCAGCGGCTGCTTGGGCCGTTGCAGTAACGCGCCGACGTCGGCCAGGATGTGGTCGCGGCTTTGGGTGATGAAAGCTCGCAGCTCGTCGTCCCAGCCGCTCCGGTACTTCGGTGTGGCGAGTTGGACTTCGACCACCCTCTGTGCCAGGTCGGTTGATAAGCTGGCACCGTTCAGGGTGATCAGCCACGTGATGAAGTTGGGCCGAGTGGCGTTTCCGCTGTAGATTCTCCAGCCAGAAATATCTGACGAGGTGATGATCGCCTCCAGGTCACCCCATGAAAAACGGGTGCTTTTCACGTTGTCAACTACGGCGATCCGCGTGCTTGCGGCGTCGGCTGTCAAGAAACGCTGTTTGATCTTGTCGATCGGCTCGGTGGGAGAGACGTCGATCGATCCGCCGTACAGTCGAGCGACCGATTGGGCCAACTTGCTTTTTCCCCGGCCACGACCTTCGGCCGCGGTGATCAGAAACGCGGGACGGCTTCCCGGCTCGCCACCCCATGCCGGCGTGACAAACGCCGCCTTAAGCAGCTCTCGGTCGGTTTGTGTGGCCGGCTCGAAAAAATCAAGCAGACGATTGAGGTGCTCGCCGTCGCCGGGGGGGGGTGTCGTGCAGGTGTAGTAGTGGGTGCCGATCGGCGGAAAGTGAGGGACCGTCTCGATTGCCGCATGCTGCTCGGTCGTCCTCTGTAGCTCAGCAAACGCCTCGCCTTTTGTGACGTAACCGATGCCTCCCCGCCACTCAACCGCGGCCTTGCTTGCCAGCCACCCGAAGAGCGATGCAGGGTCGCTCAGCCAGCAGATTCCGCCATCGTGGACGAACAGGTCGTTCCCGATGCGTTGCGGCCAGCCGTCCGTCGCTTCTGCGATTGAGAACAGGATATCCTGCATCGACAGCGGGACCGGGTGATCGTCGCCGCTGTCGTCCGGAACGAACTCAAAGTTGCGAACAGCCCCCGGCGTTTCGGTTGGGGTGCCTTGCTTCTGCTTTCTGTTCTTGGCCAACGGCGGGTCATAATGATCTGCCGCAGGTGATCCGACCGCCGCCTTGAAGTCGGCCCAGCGTTTTCCTGTGCACGAACTGTGTTTACAATCGAAGCACAGCATCCCGTCGTCACGCTGGACAATAGACGTCTCGCCGTTGCCGCCATGCGATTCATCGAATGGGCAGGTGACAAGGTAATGCGTGCATCCCC
>CAYOGX010001297.1:0-1608 GCA_964403235.1 uncultured Planctomycetales bacterium
AGGGGCGTGATCGCGTGGCCGTTATACACGGTCGGGTACTCGGCCTCGGCGACATCCAGCAGCGTAGGCATGACGTCCATCAAGTGTGCCGGCTGGTGCGTAATCGTCCCGGGAGAGACGATCCCGGGCCACCGGGCCAGGAAGGGGCACGACCAGCCTCCTTCGTACCCGCTCATCTTGTACTGGCGGAACGGAGTGGCGCTGACGTTGGCCCACGGCGGCCCGTAGGTCACGAAGGTATTGTGCGGGCCCGGCCACACAACGCCCGGCTCGTTGCCGCACAGGGTGGGCGTGCCGTCGATGCGCCAGTGGACGGGATCCGCCGGACAGGCCCACTGGTCGGACGCACCGTTATCGGACAGGAACAGGATGAGACTGTTGTCGTACTGCCCCGCGTCCTTCAGGGACTGGAGGATCCGGCCGATATTGCGGTCCAGGCGGTCCACCTGCGCGGCATAGACGGCCATGCGCTCGGCTTCCCAATCCTGGTGGGACGCGCCGGTCCAAGCGGGTACCCTTGCGTCGCGCGCGGTGAGGGACCAGCCAGGGTCGATCAGGCCCTCGGTCTTGAGGCGGTCGCATCGGTCGGCGCGGAGCTGATCCCATCCGGCGTCCCGGTACAGGGTCCGATACTTGGCGATATCCGCTTCGTCCGCGTGTAACGGCCAGTGAGGCGCAACAAACGCACAGAACAGAAAGAACGGCTGGTCCTTGGTGTAGGCCTCATCGAGAAAGGACACGGCGTAGTCCGTGTACAGGTCGGTCCTGTAGAACTCGTCGGGCGGAGTGAACACGGCGTAGTCCAGTCCCCATTGGCTCAAGTTGTGGACGCGCCGCGTGTAGTGGCCCGGTCCCGCTGAAGGATCCGTACTCACGTTGCTGCCGAAAAAACGATCAAAGCCCCGATCGCGGGCGTAGTCGGGCCATCCCTGCCACTTGCCGATCATCATCGTGTGGTAACCGGCCTCATGAAGCGGCTCGGCCAATGTCAACCCGTTCTTGGTGCGTTCGTCGTTCCACGACCGCACGCCCACCTGCTGGTTGTAGAGGCCCGTTTGGATCGATGCGCGGGAGGGCCCGCAGATGGAACAGTTGTAGAACTGGCTGAACCGAACACCGCCCTTGGCGAGGCTGTCAAGGTTCGGCGTGTCGATCTCGCCGCCGAAGCAGCCGGGGTCCGAGAAGCCCATATCGTCGGCAAAGAGGATCACGATGTTGGGACGATCCCTGCGTTGTTCGCCTCCGAACCACCAGCCGTCGGCCAGACCGCGCGACGCACCTGCCGCCGCGGCAGTGGCGACCGACATCTTGAGAAAATCCCTTCGATCGATCCTCATTACCTCACCATCAGAAGCGTACGCTTCAGGTCCGGCTCACCCAAGCAACGAATTGTGACGTTATCGAAGAAACCCCGCGCGCCTTCCAGCTCGAGCGACGAGAAGGCGGGGGCGTTGGTCGCGAATCCCAGACCTCGTGCCAGGAGCACGCCATCCAGGCAGACCAGCCAGGTATGCTCCCCGTAGTCGAGCTTTGCGTCGATCCGGACCCAGTCGGACGTGCTCACGGGCGCATGGTTTGTCAAGGTGACCCACCGGCTCCCTTCCGGCT
>CAYOGX010001298.1:0-1604 GCA_964403235.1 uncultured Planctomycetales bacterium
GTCGGCGTCGCCGGCCGAAGGTGGCTGGGCCGCCGTGGGCTGGAACCATTCGGCATGCGCCGCGGCGGGGGTCGACGGGTTCACGCTCATTTGAGCCTTCCTTGGATGGGTGGGCGTCTCAACCGGGGGTCGCCCGGCCGACGACGGAGCCGTTTCCCGGACGATTCACGAGCGCTTGTCGTGACTCGATTCATCGAGTCCAGGCGCTGCAAGGGGGCCTTCGACCGCATGAATTGCGGTCACGACAAGCGGTGTATAGGTCATCCGTGCTATTCGACGATTAGTTGGGCGTAGAGCCTTCCGTTGCGGTGCAGGGCCTTGAGGATCTCGATTTTGTCTTCCGAGGGGACGCGGACGGCCTCCAGCGCGGCCAGCAGGGCCTTGAGGCTGGGGTTGTCGTCCGACTGGGAGTCGACCGGGACGAACTGGCCGGCGGTCACCTCGCCGCCCGCCTCGACCACGATGTTCCTGTGCGTGACCAGGACCGGACCGATCTCCACGTCGCCGTCGATCACGATGGTCCCCGTGCGCTCGTGGATAACCACGCGGGGGCCCGTCGGCACCTCGAGCATCTCCAGGGCGAGGATCTCCGAGACGAACTGCACCAGGTGGTCGCGGTACTCCGACGGGACGGTCACCTCGACGTGGACCTGGTCGATCGCCTTCGCCAGGTGGTCTTGGCTGCTCTGCGGGGCCATCCAACTGTTGATCAGGTCGGCGACCTCCTGGGCGATCTCGAAACCGGCGTAATCGCGGTCGACGACCAGGGTAATACACCCGTTTTCCGCAAAGGGGTTGAAGAAGTCTTCCATCAGTTGACATCCGCGATGGACGCGTCCGGTGGTGGCCAGCTCTCGGTCCTCGACGGTGAGATCCCCCTCGGCCAGCGCGAACACCACGGGGTTCTGCTGGGGGACGGGTCCGGTCAGCGGCGTGGAGAAGAGCCGCCCGCCAACCAGGCTCTTGGCCGAGATCGCGCTGACCTTGCAGTCGAGCCGGTCGCCCCGGCGGGCGCCGGCGGCGGGGATCGTCGCGGTGACGATCACCAGGGCGACGTTCTTGGCGTCCTTCAGCTCGGCGGCCCCGTCGGCGCCGAGCGGGACGCCCAACAACTGCATCATCGTCGCCAGGCTGCGGATCGTGGGTAGCGCATCGCTCCCGTCGCCGGTCCCACTGAGCCCCGTGACGATCCCCAAGCCGTGCAGCGTGATCTCCTCCTGCCCCCTCACCCGGCAGATGTTTCGCAACGTCGCGCGAGCTTGGGCGGGCGAGCTGGGCATCCAGGAGAGGACGAGCCCGGCCACCAACAGTCCGACCAGGTCCCTCGATGTCATCGGAGCGTATCCCCTGTTCGAGCTTCGTGTTCCGCGTTTGGCACGTGGTTGGCGCGTGGTTGGCAGTTGGTTCGCAAGCCCGAGTTGTGGCAGCCCGAGTTGTGGCAGCCCGAGTTGTGGCAGCCCGAGTTGTGGCACGGTCTCCCGACGAGTTGTGGCACGGTCTCCCGACGAGTTGTGGCACGGTCTCCCGACCGTGCCACTCTCTGGTGCCCTGTTGTTCGAATAGGTGGTACGGTCAGGAGACCGTGCCACAGCCGTGTTTTCCGC
>CAYOGX010001299.1:0-1603 GCA_964403235.1 uncultured Planctomycetales bacterium
GCTGTTCAGTCCCGTCAGGCCTGTAAAGAGTGACGAGGTCAAACCCATTTGTCTGAACTCCAACCACGCCGGGCCAACTCGGTCATTCGCCGGCCCGCGGGACCTCCCCGTCGGTCTCCGACCGACGGGGTCCGGCCCCATCGTTTATGATGATGTCGAGCCCGCCGTTCGATCCGTCGAGCCAGTGGCCCGATCAGCTCGTGCCGGCTGCCCGATCGGTCGAGACGAACACCGTCGCGTCGATGTTCGTCACGATTCCGTTCTGCATCCGCGCCGGATCCAGGGCGGTCACCACCGTCCGATTGGGGACGTTGACGACCAACGCCACGTCGTCCATCAACAGCAGCGAGTCGCGGGCGCCCTTGGCGGCCGCCTGATCGGTGGCCCGGGCGATGCCCGCCAACTGGTTCTCGCTGAGTCGCAGATCGCGACTGGCCAACCGCTGCCGGGCATGGGCGCTGAAGCGCACCTGCCGGGCACTGGCCAGCTCGCACGCGAAATCGGCGTTCGCGGATGAGGCCGTCGGACGAACCGGGGGTGCTCCCACCGCCGGCGTCAGACCGACCGCCAAACTGGATGTCACTGCATTCATAGCCGCCATGGTCCTATCCCAAGGTCAGCCCGAGACCCAAGCCGTCGGCGTTGGTCAGGCCGAACGTCGCCACGCTGCCGAGCGCGCCGGTCTTGGACGCCAGCTCGCCCTGAACCGCAGACACCTCCTGGTCGCCCTCGGGCGGCTCGGCCTGCACTTGGGTCAGCTTCTCCAACGGCAACGCATTCCCGGTGTCCAGCTCGAGAATCGCCTTGCCACTCTCGGTGAACCGGACACCCGTGACCACGCCCGCCAGGGTCGTCTCCTCGCCCTCGGCGTCGGTCACGACGCCCTCGACGTACTTCCCGATCAACCCCGCCGCACCGGCGAACCGTTGTTCGCTGGTCATCTGCTGGAGGGTCTCGGTCAGCGTGTAGGACATCTCCATGTCCCGGATCGTGGCCATCTGCTGCACCATGGCTTCGTTGCTCATGGGGTTCATCGGATCCTGCTGTTGCAGCTGGGCGATCAGGATCTTCATGAAATCGGCCGAATCCATCGACGTCAGCGTCTTGGTCGTCGCCTCGCCGCTCGACAAGGCGTCCGTCGCGGATCCGACCCCTGCAACGTCGGGCACATCATCCTCCATGCACGCATCGTGCGATCCTGCGGGATCTCCGTCCCGGGTGACCCGTCTAGGCCACCAGGTCCACCCACGACTCCGTCGCAGACGATGAGGGTCTACCGCCGCTCCCGGCCTCGCCGGTTCCATCGGCCTGGGCGGACGAGGGCGGAGCGGGAACGTCATCTCCCTGGTCAGGCCCGTCGCGCCCGTCCGCGTCCTGCGACGGGTCGCCTGTCTGACCGGGAGCCTCCTGGCTCGATTGTTGATTCGGATGCTGCGACGGCTGTTGCTGCTGTTCGCGGGCCTGCGGCGTGTCGGCCACGGCGTCACGCAGCTGCACGTTCGCACGCTCCACGACGATGCCGTGCTGCTGCAGGGCCTCGCGAAGTTGGCCCAGACGCGAGTTGAGCAGCTCGCGACCGGCCGACGTGTCGGTCTCTACGTTC
>CAYOGX010001300.1:0-1603 GCA_964403235.1 uncultured Planctomycetales bacterium
GCTCTTCGAATCAGCAAGGCGTCTGTTCGGCTCGTGGCGGGCGGCGCTCGACGCCGCCAACAGCATGCTCGAAGCCGTGCGCGCGTCAAACTATGACGACGTCAAGCCCCCCGACCCGCCGGACTACGGCATGTACTATCTCTCGGTGCAGGGCGGCGCTTGGTTTCATTCGACCAGCGATCCCGGCGACACCGTTGTGATCAATGGAAAGAACCTGCCGAGAGAGACGACCGTGCAGTACGTGGACGTGGACGGCGGCGCCCCGTCCTATGACTGCCTGCGCCTGATCGTCAACGTGGGCTACCGGCTCAATTCCGCCGACCGCGTGGCCCTGGAGACGCTCTATGCACCGTAACGCTTCACGTAGAATTCAACCTCCGTGCGACTGCGGTGCAGCCGTGTCGCGTGTCGCGTGTCGGTTGCAGGGAGCCGACCCCCGCGCCGGGTTCACGACCGTCGAGCTGCTCGCCGCGACCATTGCGGCCGCCGTCCTCGCCCTCTCCGTAGGGGCCATGCTCATCTACGGCTACGCCGCCTGGCGCCGCCACAGCGAATTCGTGGACATGCAGCGCGATGCCACAGCCGCCATGCACACCATCGGGTGGAAGGTCCGTGCGGCGACTGCGTCCGACGCGACGATCCCCGCCGCCGATCGGCTACGCATTGTCACGCCGAGCGCGACGGTCGAATTCCGGGTCGACGGGACGGACCTCGTTTACGACCCCGATACGGGAACGGGCGGCGACGAGGAGGTCCTGGTGGACGGGCGACTCCAGACGTTCAGCCCGATCCTGGTCACCGGAGGGGTCTCCGTTCAACTGGATCTCCAGACCGTGGACGGCGAGGAGAGCGCCCAGACCGACGCCGTCTTTGCATTCAGGAACTGACTGTGAGGAACTCTCTGTACGGGAGCGGGATTAAGCGGCCGTCCGCGAAGTGCGGTGCGGCCCTGGGCCTCGTGTTGATCGTGCTCGTGGTCGTAAGCCTGCTCGGCGCCGGGCTCGTCAACCTCGGCGGCGTGGATGCCGTCGAAGCCGCCCGCGCCGTCAGTTCGGCACAGGCCTTCTGGGCAGCCGAGGCCGGGGTCGAGTACATCATGGCTTGGACCTACAAGAACCGCGTGCCGTTCGGAACCCCCACACTCCCCTTCTTCGGGCCCGGCGCCGTGCTGGGCGCGACCGGACAGGGAACCTACGTGGTCGACATCCAGAACGACGGACCCAATTCGGGCGCGATCAAACGCTATGTCATCACGGCGACCGGCACGTCCCTCGGCGGCGACGTGCGCATTGTGCAGATCCATGCCCGGACCGACACGTTCTCGAGCTACATGCACGCCTCGCACCGCGAGGAAACCCAGAGCGGCGCCAACATCTACTTCGCGACCGGAGACCGGCTGGATGGGCAGGTGTACGTGAACGACCAGCTCAACATCTGGGGCTCGCCCGAGTTTCTCGCCCTGGTTTCGTCGGGCTGGTCGTCCGTCAACTACCAGAACGGCGGCGATGCCTCGGTGTTCCAGGCCGGGCTCGTGCTCAACGCCACGCCCCTTGACTTCAATCAGTTCTCGGATCACGTGGACAATATCGAGACCGTGGCGCAA
>CAYOGX010001301.1:0-1599 GCA_964403235.1 uncultured Planctomycetales bacterium
AAGCCATCGATCACCAGCAGCGCCACATCGGCCCGCTGAATCGCTCGCAGCGCCCGCAGCACGCTGTAATATTCCACGCCTCTCTCGACCTTGCCCCGTCGCCGAATACCGGCCGTGTCGATCAACGTGATCGGCGTGCCCTCCCACTCCAGGTACGTGTCCACCGCGTCGCGGGTGGTGCCGGGGATCGGGCTGACGATCACCCGTTCCTCTCCGAGCAACTTGTTCAAAAGCGACGACTTGCCCACGTTGGGCCGCCCGACGATGGCAAGCCTAACGCTCTCATCCTCCCCCCCATTGGGGGGGATAGAGGGGGGGAGCACGTCGACCACCGCGTCCAGCAGATCGGCCACGCCGATGCCGCCGTGGATGGCCGAGATCGGGTAGACCTCGCCCAGACCGAGCGCGTAGAATTCGAGCGCGTCCTGCTCCAGGCGGAGGTTATCCACCTTGTTGACCGCCAGAAAGACGGGGCAGCGGGCCTGGCGCAGCACCTCGGTGACCTCCTCGTCGGCGGCGGTCAGGCCGCTGGCGACGTCGGTGACGAGGATGATGGCGTCGGCCTCCTCGATCGCCAGTTCGGCCTGGGTGCGCATCGAGGGGATGTAGGGCGCCGAATCCTGGGCCAATACCCGTTCCGGTCCTGGGCGTCGACCGTCGGCGACCGACGGGGCCAGCACCTCGATGCCGCCGGTGTCCACCACAGTGAAAGGGACGCCGTTCCACTCGGCGTTGGCGTGCAGTCGGTCGCGGGTCGTCCCTGGCTTTTCGTCCACCACCGCGATCCGCCGCCCGACGATGCGGTTAAACAGGGTGGACTTGCCCACGTTGGGCCGCCCCACCAGCGCCACGATCGGCTTATTCTGAGACGGTCCTGGAACCTCACCTGCTGCTTGTTCGTCGGTCATTGTTAATTCTTCATTGTTCATTCTCATTGGTCCTGTTCGGTTGGGGTGGGAGTGGGCAGAGCGACGATCTCTACCTGCGCGGTGGCCGGGTTGACGCTCTGGACGGTCAATCCTTCGGGCGCTACGATCAATGGCTCGATCTGGTGGATTCCGGCGGGCAGGCCGAACAGCTCCAGGATGATGCGTACGTGTTCTGCCTCCAGGGTTTCCAGCCGGGGCAGCGGGCCGCTCAGGATGACCTCGACGGTGTCCGGCGAGACGGTGGCCGTAAAGCTCGGTTCCAGGCCCTGAATGCCCGGCGCGACGTTCACGGTCAGGCTGCTCTGGATGGCCTCGATAGAGACCTCCACCCGCACCAGTTCTTGTCCGGGCACGACCATGACGTCCGGCGATTTGTTCAACACGGGCCGCTCGATCACGTCCTCTTGCACCCCATCCACGTTGATCGGTTGGGTCTCGATAAAGCCCGGAAGCGCGTCGAGAATGTCCGGAGCGCCAAAGAGGGTGATGGTGGGCGGCTCGACGGTGATGTCGGTGACGCGATAGCCGACGGCGACCTGGCCTTCCAGGACGACCCGGATCGGCAGGGAGCGGTAGTAACTGGACTGTTCGATGGGGACACGGGCGGTGACCACCTCGGGCGTGAACGTGACGTGGGGGATGGACTTGCCCTCGCTGTCCCGTAGCTGCA
>CAYOGX010001302.1:0-1598 GCA_964403235.1 uncultured Planctomycetales bacterium
AACATGTCCCCCTCTTCCTCCAAGGACGGGTTGTGGCGCGCCCAAGGCAGCTCGGAACAGGACCGCCAACGAAAAAGGCCGCCGGCTTGCTGCCGGCGGCCTTGGGCGTCGCATCGCCATTGCCACCGTCTTCAGCAATGAAGCCGGCACGTGAATCCGCTCTGGATTCGCATCAACCTTTGCAAAAGGCCCGTTCTCCCGTTCCAGCCCGGGTCGGTCGACGGCCTCGGCTGAACCCTCACAGCCTTGCAACGCAAAAGTGTACCACATCCGCCCGGTTTGTCAATCCCATAATCGAACCATCCCCCCAAATTCTTGAGCAAAACCCGCTCCGAGATCGTGCCCTCACTGCCATGTGAGGTCTGCCCAGGGGCAAGCTCCGTTAGGCGAGGGGGCCGTTGCCGCTGCCGGCTACTCGAACTCCAGCTCGAAGCTGAAGACGTTGTCTCGCAGGCGGCTGGAGACCTTCATGTCGCTCTTGTTGAACACGTGCTGCATCGCCTTGTTCTCGCGGAGGACCTCGGCCGTGAACCCCGCGATCCCGTTCCGGCGGGCGATCGTGATCAGGTGCTTGAGCAGGAACGAGCCGATGCCGCGGTTCTGCCATTGGTCGCGGACGACGAAGGCGACCTCGGCCCGGTTGGTCTTGGCGTCGAGGTAGTAGCGCCCGACGGCGATCGCCTCTTCCCCGTGGGCCTCGGGAACCGTCGCGACGATGGCGACCTCGTTGCGGTGGTCGACGTAGACGAAGTGCTGCATCTGCTTCTCGGGGATCCGCTTCATGTAGGTCATATAGCGGTAGTAGATCGTCTCCTGGCTCAGCGCGTAGAACAGGTCGCGGATCCGCGGCTCATCGGTCGGATGCATGGGCCGAAAGTTGATCTGCGTGCCGTTGTGGAGCACCATGGTCGTCCGCAGCTCGGACGGCGCGGTGGCGATCCGCCCCTCGACGTCGGCCAGTTCCGGCCGGACGAATTTGTCCTCGATGGCCTGGTGGAGCAGGTCGGTGCGGAACTTCGGGTGGGCGATGCTAATCAGCGCCAGCGCCCGCTCCTGGACGCTCTCGCCGTGCAGGTAGGCGACGCCGTACTCGGTGACGACGTAGTGGACGTCGCCGCGGCTGACGACCACGCCGGCGCCCCGTGTCAAGGTCGCCACGATACGGCTGACCTCGCCGCTTTGGGCGGTCGAGGGCAGGGCGATGATGGCCTTGCCGCCGGACGACCGGGCCGCGCCACGCGTGAAGTCCACCTGCCCGCCCAGGCCCGAGTAGAACTCCGTGCCGAGCGAATCCGAACAGACCTGTCCGGTCAGATCGACCTCCAGCGCCACGTTGATGGCCATCTGCTTGTGCTGCCGGCTGATCAGGTTCGGATCGTTGACGTACTCGGTTGGGTGGAAGGCGAACGTCGGGTTGTTGTCGATGTAGTCGTAGAGCCTTCGGGTCCCCAGGGCGAAACTCGCGACGATCTTGCCTCGGTCGACGCTCTTGCGCGCGCCGGTAATCACACCGGACTCCACCAAGTCGATGATCGTATCGGTGAACACAGAGGTGTGGATGCCCAGGTCCTTCTTGTCGCCGAGGAACGCAAGAACCG
>CAYOGX010001303.1:0-1584 GCA_964403235.1 uncultured Planctomycetales bacterium
CCAAAGGAATACTATATATTGCGACAAGGCGGCCGGGAAATGGCGGCTCTCACGCCGCGATGCCCCCAGCCTCCCGGTCCAGGAGGGCAGGTGTCTGCCGTCCGTTGACCGAACGGGCCGCATCGGCGTATCCTGCCGGTCGTCCGGTGCCCGTTGGCACCAGCGCGGTGGCATGACGCGTCCCGGATCGGGTCATTCATGAAGCTGCTCTACATCCACCAGCATTTCGTCACCAACGAAGGCCACGGCGGCACGCGGAGCTACAACGTCAGCCGGACGTTCGTCGAGCGCGGCTGGGACGTCACCGTCGTGACGGGCATCTTCGATCAGGGCCCGTTCGTTCACGATCGGCGAGGGCTGTTCCGGACCGAATGGATTGACGGCATCAAGGTGATCGTCTGCAACGTCCGGTACAGCAACTACCAGGGGCCGTGGTGGCGGATGTGGGCGTTCGCGTGGTTTACGGTCCTGGCCACCATCGCAGCCGTTCGCGAGCAGGGCGTGGACGTCGTGTTCGCGACCAGCACACCGTTGACGGTCGGCTGGCCCGGGCTGCTGGCGGGATACGTCAAGCGCCGACCCTTCGTCTTCGAGGTCCGCGACATCTGGCCCGAGGACCTCCTGCTCGGTGGCGCGATGAAACCCGGGCTGGCCGCCAGACTGATGACGTGGATGGAGGTCCTGTTCTACCAACGGGCCGCCCGCGTGCTCACCGTCTCGCCGGGGTTCACCCGGCGCCTCGCCGAGCGCGGCGTCCCGGACCGCGTGCTCGAGACGATCCCGCTGGGCGGCGACGGTGACCTCTACGCCGACCTGTCGCCGGACACCGCCTGGCTCGAGCGCTATGGCCTGACCGGCAAGGTCGTGGCCGTCTATGCCGGCGCGCTCGGCTACCTCAACGGGCTCGAGTACGTCATCGAGGCGGCCGAGCACCTCCGCGACCGGCCGGACATCGCCCTCGCGCTGGTCGGCGATGGCCAACGCAAGCCCGACCTGAAGCGCATGGTGGCCGAACGATCGCTCACCAACGTCGTCCTGGCCGATCCGGTGCCCCGACGGGTCGTGCCATCGGTCCTCAACGCCTGCCAGATCGGCCTGATGATCCTGCGGGATTCGCCCGCCATGGCCCGCGTGCTGCCGAACAAGGCGTTCGACTACATGTTCGCCGGACTGCCCACGGTGGTGAATTTCGCCGGCACGACGCGTGACCTGCTCGAGTCGATCGGGGCGGGGATCGGCGTCGATCCGCACGATCCAGCCGACCTGGCCCGCGCCCTGGTGACGCTTGCCGACGACGCCGAGCGTCGTGCGGAGATGGGCCGCAAGGCCCGCGAAACGGCCCGGTCCCGGTTCGATCGAAGCCGATTGGCCGAACGAATGATGCAGGTATTCCACGCCTGCCACGCCGAACGCCCCAGGCGAACCGATCAATGTCGCATCCGGTAGCACTCGCACCCGGGACCGTGGCCGGGGATGCCGGCGTCGGAACGTTCAACCATCCAACAACGATTGGCCGGTCATCTCGGTGGGTTGATCGATGCCTATCATCTGTAGCGCGGTCGGGATTACGTCGGCCAGGCACCC
>CAYOGX010001304.1:0-1579 GCA_964403235.1 uncultured Planctomycetales bacterium
TCACCACAACAGCCTTCCCTTAGCCCATCGCCGCATCGTCCTAGGGGACACTGTGCTAAGCCACGCGTACCATTCTATGTTAGTTTATGTTGTAAGTATTAGTGCTTGACACCTCAGGGGTTATGGGGTAACTTAGATGGGGGACCGGCTGGGAGCGGATTCTTGCACCTGTTTGTGGGTTGGGATGTGGGAGTTTTTGTGAAAAGCACAGGCGGAGAATGAACAAGGAAGGAGACGGATGAAGTCGCAGGTTGTCCTCGCACTGGTCCTTTTCGCGCTGGTTGTGTTGTGGTCACTTCCAACCAAAGCCAATGGCGGCCCAGATACGGATGGCGACGGCATGCCCGATGGCTGGGAGACAGCCAACGGGTTTGACCCCGGCGATCCGACGGACGCCACACGTGATGCGGATGGCGATCTCCTGCTCAATGTCGAGGAGTATGAGTTTGGTGCCGATCCGCAACATGCCGCGTCGCCGGCATTCATTTACGTGGACGAGGACAACGCGGGCGATCCGGCGCAGGACGGGACGGCGGCGCATCCGTACGAAACGATCCAGGTGGCGATCGCGGCGGCGACGGCGCCCGCGGTCGTCAAGGTTTTGCCGGGTACGTATAACGAGGCGGTGGTGATGGCCGACGGGGTGTGGCTCATCGGCTCGGGCGCCGAGTGCACCACGATTGACGCGCAGGACGTGGGCGAGGCGGTTTTCCTCGACGGGGTCACCGACGGGCTCGTGGCGGGCTTCACGCTGACAACGAGCGGCTCGAATTACCCCGCGCTCCGCTCGCTCGACTCGACGGTCACGGTGCGCCACTGCAGCGCCACGGCGAGCAAGCACGGCATAGGCATCGGGCAAACCGGCTCGGCGCAGATCGTGGCTTGCCTAATAGCGGACAATGTGCTCAACGGCGTGTGGGAGTCGGTCGTGACGGATATTGAGCTCATCAACTGCACGATCGCCGACAACACGGCGACCGGGGTGGTGCGCTGGGGCACGGGCACGGTCACGATCACCAACTCGATCCTCTGGGGGAACGCTGATGACATCAACGGCGATCCGGCGGCGTTCACGGTGTCATACTGCGACATCGAGGACGGGGATTTTGAAGGCACGAACGGCAACATTTCGGCCGACCCGCTGTTCATGAACCCTGGTGCGGCCGACTACCGGCTGAGGGGGGATTCGCCATGCATTGATGCGGGCACGAGCGACAGCGCGCCGTCGTTGGCCCTGCTCGGCTGCCGTCGCTGGGATGAGTTCTACGTGCCCAATACGGGCGGCGGTTTTTTGGGCTGGTACGACATAGGCGCGTACGAGTTGGCGAGAGATGCCCGGCGCGTTGAGATCGTCGTTCAGTCGCCTCTCTACGACGGCGGCGAGATTGATGCCGCACTTGACCGATATGTTGCCGATCTGGCGCGCGACGGCTACACGGCGCGAATCCACAAGTGCACGGAGACAACGCGCGAGGATCTCAGAGCCTACTTGAAGTCAGTTTACGACACGGAAGGCCTTGTCGGCGCCGTGTTCATTGAAGCCACGGTTTTGGGGACGAAGATTCCCAAAGCCCAGGTC
>CAYOGX010001305.1:0-1579 GCA_964403235.1 uncultured Planctomycetales bacterium
TCTCCTTTCGGTCAGGTGGTTCCGGCTTGCAGATCCGGGGTCCACTGCCACCGAGTACGTCGCGGCCAGGAGGCCGATCAGGACGGTCTTGACCGTGCCACTTGGGGTCCTCAGTGGGGTCACCGAGGTCAATTGTCCCGTTGCTATTCCACGCGCCGCAAGGGGGCAGGAAGGGATTCCTGCGCGGCGTGGGTGCGAGATGGGAATCTCGCACCAGCGGACGAGCGGGACTCTCACACCAGCGGCGCTGTATCGATTGGCCGGCACAGCCGGCCCTACGACTACCGCTTGCGTCTTATCAACACGAACAGCCCCAGCATCCCGAAGGCCGTCAACAGCAGCGGACCCCCTTCGATGCCGTCGGCGCACTTGAAAATGGCCTCGACCTCGCGGTCGGCGCTCATCACGATCGTGATCGGGTTGTTCGCGTCGATGGACGTCTGGCCTCCATCACCAGAATCGTTCGGGTCGTAGATCTTCCAGCGCTTGAACCGGTTACCCCCAAGCGGACAGGCGGTCAGCGTGACCACCGTACCTAATGGATACTGTAGAAGGTCGGGGTCAACGGGTGCGGGGTCGAGTTCCACGTATCCCCGCGAGTTGTGCTTGAGCTTGAGCTTCACCGGAGGCACCAGCCAGACGCAGTCCGAACCCGTCAACGAGGTCCCATCCGCCAGGTCGGCGGTTACCGTGAGCAGGACCTGCTCGCCGGGTGATAGGGAGTTCAGGTCAAGCGCCTCAACAATCTCTTGCGTGGAGAAGTTGAGCAGCAGGTCCGGGACGTTGTCCGCACCCAGCTCGTGACAATCGCATGCCTCGCCCTCGAACGGGGTCGCCACGTCCTGAATGACCACCTCAACGGGACCGACGTTGGGCTCAACGCCCTCACGGGTCAGGAAGATGGAATTGGCATCGATGGTTGATACGTCGAGGTATTGCGTCCCGACGATGGCGACGGGGAGCACGCCCTGGCTCTTGCGGTTCAGGGGGTTCGGACAGGAGCCGGGTTTGATGTCGATGCAGAGCGGCGCCGGCAGCGTGCCTTCCCACGTCTCGCCGCTGGGGGGGAAAGCCCCGCCGAACAGGACGGTCACGCCGCGGGCGCTGTCGTACGCCATCGCGTGCCGAGGGCGTGCCGACGGGCCGCTGCTGGTCGTGAGCGTCCAGCTCGCCCCGTCCCATTCCCACGTCTCGCCGTTATAAACGTTCCCTTCTTCGCGCCCGCCGAACAGGACGGTCACGCCGCGGGCGCTGTCGTACGCCATCGCGTGGTGTTGGCGTGGTGACGGGCCGCTGTTGCTCCGGAGCGTCCAGCTCGTCCCGTCCCATTCCCACGTGTCGCCGTCATAGCCCCCGATGTCGTACCCGCCGAACAGGACCGTCACGCCGCGGGCGCTGTCGTACGCCATCGCGTGCATCTCGCGTGGCGACGGCCCGCTGCTGGTCCGGTGCGTCCAGCTCGTCCCGTCCCATTCCCACGTCTCGCCGTCAAACCCCCCGCTGTCCTGCCCGCCGAACAGGACCGTCACGCCGCGGGCGCTGTCGTACGCCATCGCGTGGTAAGTCCGTGGCGACGGGC
>CAYOGX010001306.1:0-1577 GCA_964403235.1 uncultured Planctomycetales bacterium
GACGGCCGTGGTGGTCGGGTCCGACGGCGCGGTCTATGTCGCGACCGAGCGGGTGGACGACGACGACCAAGTGTTTCAGGGGCGGGTGTACCAATACCAGCTGACGCTTGACGGCGAGGAGATGCTGGATCGGATCTGGACGTACAACGCGGGCGGGCGTGTTCCGGACATCAAGTTTGACCTGGGCACGCTTTACGTGATCGTCAACCGGGCGGATCGCGAGAGCGTGCTGATCGCGCTCGAATCGCTGTCGAGCGACAGCCCGGCGGTGAAGTGGGAGAAGCCGATCCCCGCGCCGAGCAACCAGCTCGCGATCGACCGCGCGGGCGACATCCTCGTGTCCTCGCCGCCCGACGACGAGCGGGACGACGTGGTGATTCCCGCGACGTGCGGGACCAAGACGGTGGACTGGACGCCCTACGAGCTGGGTTCGGACGTGCGCTGCTGGTCGAGCGCCGACGATGTGGTGGACAAGGCCGAGAACGAGCTGGTGGATTTTTGGCTCGACCGTTCAGGCAACTTGCGCAGTTGGAGCACGTCGCAGAACGCGGCGGGCGCGAAATACATCAGCAACGCTATTTGCGGCAAGCCGGGCCTCCGGTTCGATGGCAAGATCAACCCGCAAAGCAACCAGTATCCCGGCCTCCGGACGTTCAACGGCAACCAGTCCGCGCTTCCGAGCACGAACAGCCCGCACTTCATCAGTCTGATCTTCAAAAGCCGTGACCCGGCTCAGGAGAACGACTTTCCCCTCGGCGGATATCACGGCGTTATCTACGAGAAGGGCGGGAACCCGATCAACTTCGTCGGCGTGTTCAACGGAGGCGACAGGTTCTACCCGTTCACAAACCCATACAAGGACAATGTGGGGCCGGGCGGCAGCGATGTACGCCAGAGCAGGCCGGAAGGGCCTCAGTATTGGGCCGACTTCACGAGTTCGGGTACGCCGCCGGTCACTAACGATCAGAAGATCGTGATATTCACCTGGGCGAGAGATCCACAGTTTGGCAGCGCCACGGGGGACCGTGAGGGTTCGTTCATCCGCATCAACGGCGAGACGCTGTTCCAATACACGCATCTCAACGCGGCGAGCTCGTTTGGAACGCGGCTGGGATTCCGGTACAACCCTGATGACCAAGACAACCCCGCTTACGCGGACTTCGATCTGTGCGAGGTCATTGTCGTCGAGGGAGAATACATCTGGCCGTCGGACTACATTGCGGTCCCGAGCGGCGTCGGATCTGGTCAGGATGGGATTGACTACGGCTCAAGCAGCGGCGCAACCCCGGTCTGGGAGGGTGCGCCATCGAGCGGGGCGGGTCCATCTCAGATTGAGTTGGTTGAGGGCTATCTGGCGCACAAGTACGGGGTTCAGGGCGTGCTCGCAGCGGCGCACCCGTACAAGTCGTCCGCGCCCAGCGCCGCGTCGAGTGCGTCGAGCATCAGTTCGGGCACGGGCCCGTCCGAGGACGTGGTGAACCTCAAGAGCCCCTACGGGATCGTCAGCAAGTACGGCGCGGCCTCCGGATCGCTCAAATGGGTCTACACCGACGCGGGTGTGGGGCACGGGCTCGCGG
>CAYOGX010001307.1:0-1565 GCA_964403235.1 uncultured Planctomycetales bacterium
CGGTTGATCAATCCACACCTGAAGGCTCCGTCGACCGCCGATTATCCCGTCTCAGAACTCCGTTCAAGACCTCTGGATTGCAACTCGCCGTACAAGGCCTGGCTCGTGCTCGGCGCTGTCGATGCCCAGAATAGTTTCGGGGCGAAGATTCGCAATTCCTGGTATTGCGTGATGGTCCATCGGCACGACGAATGGGACCTAGTCTACTGCGTCCTAGAAGACGGCGTGATCTACGGGAGTGAACAAGCCGTGCGAAACGCCGGGATCATCTTGAACCCGACCAAAGAACAGCAAACCAAGCCACAGCAGCAACCACCCGCCAGCCGCCGACGAAAACCCTCACGCACCCGACAGCGCACCTGGGAGACTAGCACAGAAGACGCCGTGCCGTGGGGCGATCCCTTCCCGAAGGAACTAAATCGCGATCCTTCACCGGATCCCACCGATGCACCCGATGAGCCAGAAACGCCCACGCCGACCGACCCGGACCGAAATCGCACCTGGACGGATGCCACAGGCCAGTACAGTGTTGACGCGGAATTCCGAGGCGTGATCGGCACCACTGTGAAGCTCCGTAAGGCGGACGGTACCGAGGTCACGCTGCCGCTGGAGAAGCTCAGCGAGGCGGACCGGGAGTGGATTCAGCAGCGAGCCCGCTAGCCGGCGAACGAACGGCCATGAAGCGAACAACTGGTATTCTAATTCGTTGGGCCAACGCCCGACGCCAAAAGGGGCTGCTGAATCGCCAGCATGGCAGCACGGCGGCCAAGCGTCGCCGCGCTCGGCAACTGCGGTTGCACCGCCTCGCCGAGCGCCGCCGGGCCCAGGCGGTGGCCTCGCTGGAACAGCGTGGCCCTCGTGTAGGCTGAGCCGCTCCTCACACGGCCGCCCGCCTTTGCGCGAACGCCACGGCGTACCAGGGCGGTTCGTTATCGGTCTCGGTGTGGGTGAGGTTCTCGCTGCCGTCGAGCACGGTCTCCCCGCTGCCGGAGGCGACGTTCACCGTCGAGAGCGACCCCAGATCGTGGTCGTCGTGATCGTTCACCCCGCCGCCGTGGAGTGATTGGCCGCCGGTCGTGTCGATCGTGTGGTCGTCGCCCCAACCGACCAGGAACCGGTCGCGCAGGTCCGGCGTGCCATTCGTGCCGTCGCACCAGTACCAGCCGTGGTGCGGACCGGGATCGTCCAGCCGGTCGGAGATGCCCAGGTAGGCGTAGGCCCGGATCGTGCCGTAGGGCGCGTCCAGTAGCGGCGAGGCGTCGATCACCGCCTTGTCGGCGACGGCGATCAGCTCCAACAGCGTATCGACCTCCGCGTGGGCCGTGTGCGGGTTCTCGCCCGGCGTGCTGCCGTGTGTGCCGCTGGGGTAGCCCAGCTGCACGTTGAAGGCCGTGCCCACGGCATTCGAGCCGTCGTAGAACTTCACGCTGATCGTGTTGGTGCTGTCGAACGGGTGATCGTCGAACTCGGCCTGCAGCTGCACCAGCCAGCCGGTGGGCCAGTCGACCAGCACGAACCGCGTGCCGTCCCATCGCGCCCACCCCAGCGTGCCCGGCCCGGTGGTC
>CAYOGX010001308.1:0-1564 GCA_964403235.1 uncultured Planctomycetales bacterium
TGACGTTGGTGCGGTATGACGAAAGTGGACGGCCCGCCAAGACGATCGTTGTCGGTGGTAGTGACGTTCGGATCGGCCAACGCCGCGTCACGCCCCACCGAATCGACGGCGAGGTTACCGGCGTCAACCCGAAGGCGCGGCAGGTCATCGTCAGGTTCAAGCCAGGCGGCGGACCTGGTGCGCTCGATGCGCTGGTCGATCGGCACGTCTGTTTCGTCCACGGCCAGCGGCGCGTCTGGCATCCGGTCGCCCGGGCAGAGGCAACGGGGGATAGCGTTCGGCTGACGCTCGCGGACGACCTGCTCATCGGACGGTTCCGCGTCGAACGGGTCGAGGGCAGCAAGATCGTCACGCGGACGGCCATGATGTTCGATCCGATCTACGCGGGCAGCCACGCGACGGACGCATCGTTTGGCTCCTACACGCCGGTTCGTTCGGCCAAGCGCGGCGAGATCATCTTGACCCGACCGATGCCCAGGCCGCCCGAGCGGTCCCGTGACGTTTGGTTATGCGACGTGGGGCCCGGCGACCGTGCCGCGCTCGAACCGGTATTCGTCGACGAGCTGGACTGAAGGCGACCGAGTCGGATGGCACGAGCGAAACGACGACGACCGCGCATCGAGTCACGGACATCATCCGGCGCAGGCCCCGACCGGACGCGGCGCAGACCGCTCGACGAGTGGGCGCCCGTTGTCTTGATCGCCGTCGTCGCCCTGGGCGTCTACGCCAACAGCGTCGGCAACGAATTCCTGTACGACGATGACCTGGTCATTCTGGACGACCCGCGGACGTCCGATCCGGGCCGGTGGCGCGAGATCTTCACGCACGGCTACTGGTATCGCCGGAGCACCGATCCGATCTACCGGCCGGTGGCCCTACTGACGTATCTGGCCAATCACGCGATCACGGGTTCTTGGCCGGCCGGCTATCGTGCGGTCAACCTGGCGCTGCACGCGGGCGTGTCGTTGATGGTATACGCGATCGGGCTCCAGTTGTTCCGTCGGCGATGGCCGGCCGTGGCGGCGGCGCTGTTGTTCGCGGTCCATCCGATCCACGGCGAGGCCGTCGTCATCGTCGTCGGTCGTGCCGACCTGCTGTGCGCGCTGCTGTACCTGTTGGCCGTCTGGCTGCTTTTGCGCGAACCGATGGCGTTTCCGTCGCCCTTCTCGCCGCGATTCGCGGGCGTGTTGGTGCTGCTCGCCTTGGCGCTGCTGACCAAGGAGAACGCCGTCACCTTCATCGGCGCTGCCGTGCTGGTCGACCTATGGCGACGATGGCAGGGGGACGGGCATCCGCAGATCAGGCCGTGGCGAGCATTCCTGCTCGATCGTCTGGCCAGACGTTACCTGCCGATGGTCGGCCTGACCGCTCTGTCGCTGCTCGTTCGCTACCAGGCGCTGGGCCAACTGATGCGGCCACGGGGCATCGGCGGCGGGGGCATCGAGAACCCGCTCGATAGCGCCGAGGTCGTGGGCCGACTGCTCACGCCGTTCGTGCTCCTCGGCAAGTATCTCAATCTGCTCGTCTGGCCGCATCCGCTCTGTTACGACTACTCCTACAACGC
>CAYOGX010001309.1:0-1564 GCA_964403235.1 uncultured Planctomycetales bacterium
TCTAGTACAGGCTGCCCAGTGCCCCCTCTCGATGAGCATGCTGAGGAGCGTCGAGCAGATCGAGCGCAAGTGGCGGACTTCTGAACTCGGCCAGCACCCTTTGGTTTCCTTTCTCTTCGTCGGAATGTCGCGGCTCGTCCGCAATGAGCTGCGGTGCTTGGCGGACTACCGGGCGACGTGCACGGTCTTGCTGCTGAGGCAACACCGCTGCCGGAGCGGTAGCTGGCCCAACGCCCTGTCGGACGTGGCCGTCCCTGGCAATCCGACGCTGATCATCGACCCGTATTCGGAGAAGCCGTTCATCTACCGACCCGACGGTCAAATCCCGTGCCTCTACAGCGTCGGAGAGGACGCCGTGGATAATGGAGGTAGCGCTGGCGGGTACGACTACACCGATCCCTGCCCGCGCGATACCGATGTCGTCTACCTGCCTGTGAACGCTATCGAGGGAGGCGGCAGCCGACAATGATGCGGCTTCGACTGTGGCAGGTGTTTGTGGCGCACGGCGTGCTGATCGCGCTGTCGATCGTGTTTACCATGCCGTTCATCTGGATGCTGTGCACGTCGCTGAAGGTCGATGAGAAGATCCAGGCGGCGACGACGGAGTTCATTCCTCGGGCGCCGTTTGTCGAGCACGATGGGGAGTTACTGCGCATCCGGCCGTTGATGGTCAAGGACGGCAAGCGGGAGGTGCAGATCTACGATGGCTCGCAGCCGGGCGAGCGGACGCTGCTGGTCGAGCCGGCGGCGGTGCACGATCGGCTCTATCTCGACACGGCCAACTACACCGAGGCGTTTCAGTGGTTCCCGTTCCATCGGTACCTGTTCAACACACTGACGATCTGCGTGATCGCGGTGACGGGCACGATCCTGAGCTGCTCGCTGGTGGCCTACGGGCTGGCGTGCGTGCCGTGGCGGGGGCGGGAGGTCCTGTTCTGGATCATGCTCAGCACGATGATGCTGCCGGGCCAGGTGACGATGATCCCGCTGTTCCTGACGTTCAAGTGGCTGGGGTGGATCAACACGATCCTGCCGCTGGTCGTGCCGACGTTTCTGGGCAACGCGTTCTTCGTGTTCCTGCTCAGGCAGTTCTACCGGTCGATCCCGATCGACCTGATCGAGGCCGCCCGGCTCGACGGGTGCAGCGAGCTGGGCATCTGGGCCCGCATCATGATGCCGTTGAGCAAGCCCGCGCTGGCCGTCGTGGGGTTGTTCACATTCATCACGGCCTGGAACGATTTCCTCGGCCCGCTGATCTACCTGATGGACGAGGAGAAGTACACGCTGAGCATCGGCCTGGCCATGTTCCAAGGCCAGTACGGTACGAATTGGGGCCAGATGATGGCCATGTCCCTGCTGATGACCGTCCCCATCATCGTCCTGTTCTTCTTCGCGCAGAAGCAGTTCATCCAGGGCGTCAAGCTGTCAGGCATCAAGGGGTAGCCGAGCGCAGTCGCATGGGGGGATCAAGCACCAATCCGATCCGCGACCGTCAGGGAGCGGTTGGTCGATCTGGCCGCCAAGCTGCTTGCAGAAATGTATGAACAGATGAGAAGGTTGGGTG
>CAYOGX010001310.1:0-1564 GCA_964403235.1 uncultured Planctomycetales bacterium
GAAGCAGGCGGCGGAGTTTCTCGGGGTAGCCCCGAATACGCTTCGTAATTGGGACCGGGACGAGAAGATCCCTGTCTACCGTCACCCGATCAGCAACTACCGACTCTTCAAGCGCGATGACCTGGAAGAGGTGCTTCAGCAGATCCTGGAGTCAGGCACCCATCCTACTGGATGGCGGAGGCCGGAGCCGCCGGGACGCCAAGAAAGGAAACCGAGGTGATCTCTCCCGCTCCATTCCATCCGACTGTCCGCGTGAGTCTCTTGACCGCAGGTGAAGGGGGTTAGCATGTCATCGGATGTCGTCCTGGACGCTGTGCTGGAAAACGCTCGCCGAGAGCTGCTGGACCTGACGACCCGTAATCGCCTTCTCAGTACATCGCGTAGCCGGACCCGTTCCAGCCGACTGGAGATCATGCACGAACTGTCGGAGGAAGTGTTCCGCCGCCTCGCAGTTGAAACGAAGGCCATGAGCTTCCTTCCTGCGAAAGAAGACGGGGCCGATACGGCAGGCGAGAGTGAGCAGGGCCTGCTCTTCCAGCCTGGGGACGAAGACGAAGAAGTGGCGACCCGTCACACCGACGACAAGCTCCAAACTGATCTGACTTCGGATCGCCTTCAGAAGAAGCTGCTGAAGCTCTACTACGACGCGAGGACGTACGAGGAAGAACAGGGCGTGAACATCCTGTACCTGGCCCTGGGCTTCCTGAAGTGGTACGAGGATGCAAACTCCGACCGAGAGCGGTATGCACCGCTGTTGCTCGTACCAGTGGCACTTGACAGACAGTCGGCTACTTCGAGATTCAAGATCCGCTTCACGGAAGATGACGTCACGACGAACCTGTCGTTGCAGGCAAGGCTCAAAGCCGACTTCGGGATCGTCCTGCCGGACGTGCCCGAGATCGAGGAACTGTCCCCCACCAGCTACCATCAGGCTGTGGCCAAAGTGATCGGCAACCAGCCGCGTTGGGAAGTGCTCCCTAACGACATCGTGCTGTGGTTCTTCTCGTTCTCGAAGTTCCTGATGTACCGGGACCTCGAACCGGACAAGTGGCCAGACCACCAACGGCTCGATGCACACCCGATCATCGGGGCACTGTTGCGAGACGGATTCCGTAGCGAGCCGCCCTTGTCCGGAGACGATGACTCGATTGACGCACTTATTGAACCGCTGGACATGATCCACGTGCTCGACGCCGATAGCTCGCAGGCAATCGCCGTTGAGGAAATCAAGCGTGGCCGGAATCTCGTGATTCAGGGACCGCCCGGAACAGGCAAGTCCCAGACAATCGCCAACATGATTGCAGCGGCCGTCAAGGCGGGAAAGAGCGTGCTGTTTGTCGCTGAGAAGATGGCTGCCCTCGATGTGGTTCGACGGCGCATGCACAACATCGGCTTGGGGGACATGTGTCTTGAATTGCACAGCAACAAGGCAAACAAGCGAACGGTTTTGCAGGACCTGGTATATCGCTGGGAAATCTCGGACGGCGAAGGTCAACTCCAGAGCAGCGATGGTGAATCGGTCGTTTTTATTGCGCCCCCGGAGCCATGCCTGACCACATTGAGG
>CAYOGX010001311.1:0-1562 GCA_964403235.1 uncultured Planctomycetales bacterium
GCGAAGTAGGCGTTCAGGCCGGCATCCACTGCCCCGGCGGCCGCGCCCACCAGCAGACCACAGACGACCATCACCCACCAGCCGGGGGCCAACGTATACCCGATGAGTCCGATTGCGGCCGAGACGGTGCACGCACGGTACCGCCCACCGTACAAGGTCGAGTTGGCGACCTTGATGAGCCGCTGGCCGATCTCACCGTCGTCCGAGATCAGGTTGCGGAGGGTGTCGATCGTCGCGGAGTCACCCGTCACCTCGACCAGGTTGCCGGTCTCGACGAGCTGCCTGGCATTGTCCAGGACGGCCGATTTGTCCTTGGGGGGCGGCCGGTTCGGTGGTTCCTCGGCGCCGTTGCGCTCGCGGTTGCGTCGGAGCGGCCGATCCTTCAGACACGTTCGCATCTCGGCCAGGAGACGTTCCTTCGTCAGCGGCTTGCACAGAAAGTGTTCGCAACCCATGCGGCGGGCCGTCACGATGTTGTCCTTGTCTGCATACGCGGTTTGCAGGATGACGCCGATGTCCTTGAGCCCTTCGATCGATCGGATCGTGCGCAGGACGGCCAGCCCATTCACGCCGGGCATCATCAGGTCCAGCAGGACGACGTCGGGGTTGTGCTCGGTCGCCAGATCAATGGCGTCGTTGCCTGATTGCGCGCGGAGAATGCTCCACACCTCATGCTCCAGGTACTCCTCGATCAGGTCCAGGTTGTCCTCAAGATCGTCGACGGCCAGGACCGCCACGTCGTGCAGGTCACCGTTCTCATCCACGGGCCAACCCCTTACCTGTCATGATCGGCCTGGTCGGGGATCCCCGTGTCAGTTCCGATCCACAGGCGGACATGGTGCCGGCGGGGGTCCCGGGTCCTGGCGCCGGTTGCAGGCATAGCCGACCGGCGTCATCGCAGTGCGGGGCTGGGCACCCCGGTCAGGTGTCGCTCGACCAGCTCGGCCAGTTCCCGAATGTTGATGGGTTTTGCCATGTAGTCGTCACAACCGGCTTCGAGACACCGGGTACGATCGCCCTTCATGGCGTGGGCGGTCAACGCGATGACCGGGATGCCGGCGAGCGCCGCGTCCGACTTCAGCCGTTGTACGACCTCCCAGCCGCTCATCTGGGGCAACCCCATGTCCAGGAGGATCAGATCCGGCATCGCGGTCCGGGCCTGAGCCAATCCCTCGGGACCCCCCGGGGCGTGCACGAGGCGATAGTCGTCCTCGAGGGCGTCGGCCACCAGGTCGAAGTTGTCTTGCGTGTCGTCGATGACGAGAATCGTTTGCATGGGCCAGCCCCAATCCTTGCACCTGCCCGGGCACCGGGGAAGCGACCAGAATGCCCGGCCAGCCATCCGGGTTCCAAACCGCTTGCGTCCAGTCCGCGACCGGGCGCCCGCGGCTTGCAATATATCGTCCTTTTGGGCGCGTCGAATGACGACCGGGTCGATCCCCAACGACCATGCGGGATCACTTGGCCGCCGGCCGATCAATCCGATCGGATAGCAGCGAAGGCCACACAGCCGGGTGTCCGATAACCCAAGGCCCCCCTACCGTACATTTGTGCCGGGCTTC
>CAYOGX010001312.1:0-1556 GCA_964403235.1 uncultured Planctomycetales bacterium
GAAAACTGGCCGGCACAGCCGGCCCTACCGCGGGTCCGCTGGCTGCCACTGGTGCGAAATTCCCATCTCGCACCGACTTCCATCGCTTCCTGCTCACTACGACAGACACCGCCCCAACTCAATACGCCGCTGGCGAGAAAACGCTGTGCGAGCCGCACATGGCGCGGGAAGGGATTCCCGCGCGTGTTGGTGCGAGAAAGAATTCTCGCACCAGGTACCTAGCCGCACCAGGCACCTTCTCGCACCAGGCAGCAGCCGCACCGGGCGCGGTTGACGCCGAACGGCCCAGTGCGTACAACGACTCGTCAGAGATGACGTTCGGGCCCGGCCCGCACGTCTGGCGACACCCAACCAATCGGACGGAACGATGGAACAGACACTGATCATCCTCAAGCCGGACGCGGTCCAACGACAGCTCGTCGGTCGCATCATCGGGCGGTTCGAGGACAAGGGGCTCCAGATCACGGCCATGAAGCTGATGCAGATCTCCCGCGAGTTGGCCGAGGAGCACTACGCCGTGCACAAGGGAAAGGACTTCTACCCGCGGCTGATCGACTACATCACCGCCTCACCCGTGGTCGTGATGGTGCTGCGCGGACCCCACGCCATTGAGATCGCCCGAAAGATGATGGGCAAGACGTTCGGCAGCCAGGCCGAGCCCGGCACCCTCCGCGGCGACTACTCGGTCAGCGATACCTTCAACCTGGTCCACGGCAGCGATTCGCCCGAGACGGCCGCCACCGAGATCAGCCTGTTCTTCACGCAGGACGAGATCCTCGACTACGAACGCCAGACCGAGCGCTGGCTGGATTGAAGGTCACCGGCGGAACCACCTTACGCAGGAGCGCGTGTCATGATCGTCAAGTCGGTCCAGGACGTGCCGGACGAGCCGGTTCAGACGGAGGGTGCGAAGGACACCCGCGTCCGCTGGCTGATCACCGAGAAGGACGGCGCGCCGAACTTCGCGATGCGTCTGTTCGAGGTCGGCCCCGGCGGGCACACGCCCCATCACACGCATCCCTTCGAGCACGAGGTCTACGTGGTCGAGGGCACGGGGATGGTTGTGGGCGCCGAGGGCGAGCGGCCGTTCAAGGCCGGCGACGTCGTCTTCGTGCCGCCCGACGAGGTGCATCAGTTCCGCAACACCTCAAGCGGCGTGTGCAAGTTCCTATGCCTGATCCCCTCGCAGTAGTCGTGTGTCAGGTAGGCGCGGCGCCCTGGACGAGTCAGGACGTTTAGCATGGCTCGCAACCAAGCTACTCCCCAGCAGGTCGAACGGCTCCGCGACGAGATCCGGCGGCATGACCACCTCTATTACGTCCTGGCCGAGCCGGAGATCTCCGATCGGCAATACGACGCACTGATGGAGCAGCTCGAGCAGCTCGAGGCCGACCATCCCGAGCTTGTTACGCCCGACTCGCCGACGCAGCGGGTCGGCGGGCGGCCGCTCGAGGGGTTCGTCAACGTCCGGCACGCCGTGCCGATGCTGTCCATCGACAACACGTACAACGAGAGCGAACTCCGCGAGTTCGACGACCGCGTCCGCCGCGGGCTGG
>CAYOGX010001313.1:0-1555 GCA_964403235.1 uncultured Planctomycetales bacterium
GACCAGCCGCGCGCGGGCCTTGCCGAGACTTTCGATTGCTTCCAGCTCCGCCGGTGGTTTCGAGGTGGTTGCCATAGACGAACTTGCCCTTACCGATAGCATAAAAGCGGGGCCCTTCAGTCGCAAGAACCGCTTGGCGACCAGGGCCCCGGAACTCTATGGTGACACGGCGGCGGCGCCCCTACCACGCTGGCCGATCCGCCGTGCGTCAATGCGTCATCCCATAGACGAAGATATTCACACCCAACTTCAACGAATCCGCGTCACCGTACCCGCGGTTGTACGGGAACGGCATCTGCTCCCATCCGTTGCTCAGGCTGAACCGCGAGTAGATCACGCAAAGCGACCCGTCCCGCGTGATCCCCTCGAGCGTCGGGACGCGGAGGTTAGACATCTCCTGACGGACCAGCGGCGTGTAGCTGACCTGCCGAACGCCGAACACGGCCGAGTAGATCGGATGCTCCAGCGGCAGGAGGCTCAGCTCGCCCTTGGGCAGGACCCGCTGGATCTCACGTCGAAAGGCCGCGTCAAACGTCTTACGGCCGGCGCCGGCCTCGCCCACCAGCACCCCGCCGCTCTCGAGGTAGCTCCGCAGCCGGGCAACACCCGCATCGGTCAGCTTGAAATCCCGCAGCCCCGTCATGTACAGCATCGGATGCTTGAACACGTCGAGCTGCCCGAGCGACACGACCTCGCGCTTGAACTGCGTCTGGAGCGTTGTGTTGTCCTGCATGAACTTCAGCAGGTTCGGCAGCGCCGACGGTGTCGGGTCCCAGTCGCCGTTATGCACCACCTGGGCGAGCACGAATTCATCACGGGTCGCGCTGGCCTTCTGGTAGAAGACCTTCTCGATGGCCCGCATCCGGCCATATTCGTAGCAGGCGATCGCGTAGGTCACCATGTTGCTGCCGAGTTTGCGGGCGTCGGCCCCGACGATCCACGAGCCCGGCTCGAAGTTCGGCGGCGGGTTCTGACCGAACCACCCGTTGGCCAGGTCGATCGGCGAGAAGAACACGGCCGTCCGGCACCCGACGTTCAGGCCCTCAAGGTAAGGCATGTTGCTGAACCGCTTGTTGGTCCCCTGCTGGTAGAGCACCTTCTTGACGTCGTAGTACGCGCTGAAGACCGGGTGGTCGCTGGCCAGCGGCGCCAGTTCCCGTCGGGGGAACATCGCCGCCATCTCTCGACGGAACGACTCGGTGAATTCCTTGGTCCCACAGCAGGCGTTGGCGAAGATCGTCCCGCCGTCGTAGACGAACCGGCGCAGTTTGGCCCGCTGTTCCTCGGACAGCGTCGGCACCGGCTCGTGCCCCGTCAGGTACAGGAGCGGCGCGTTGAAGATCTCCCGCTCGGTCAGGCGCAGTTCGCGAACCTTGAACTTCACCGGCACCTCGGTACGCTGGTTAAACGTGTGCAGCAAGACGGCCAGGCCGGCATGCCGCGTTTTCCAGACCCCGTCGTAGATCACCTGCACGATGGACACCTTGTCGGTCGAGGTGTCGGTCTTGTCGACGAACTTCATGGCGTTGGCGGCGTTCTTGGCCCCGGCGCGCAT
>CAYOGX010001314.1:0-1552 GCA_964403235.1 uncultured Planctomycetales bacterium
AACAGCGCCGTCGCACCGCCCAGCACGAAGGTGGCCACGGTCATCTCCCGCCAGCCGTCCGATGTCAGGGGTATACGCATGGCGTCCGATCTCCCGCATGGACGAACAACATCATTCTATCCGCACACGTCTGCACAGGCGAGGGGCGCAGCCGTCGGGTGGCACGGTCAAGGAGTGACCCGACAGGGTCGGTCCTTGGCCGTGTTGCCGGAAGCGCGCGTACACCCACGGCCAAGCTTACCCTCCTTCCTCGGCTTCGCTTGACCGTACCATCCTCCCGGCGGTGCCACACGGGTCCTCAGTCGCGGACCCGTCCGACCAGGTCGCTGCAGCCGGGCGCGTCGGCGTCGCGTTCGGCCAGGTCGAGGATGAAATCGGGGAACCCGCCCTCGGCGTCGGCGCGGGCCAGGGCGAACAGCTTCTTGACGACGTCCGGGTGGTCGTCCGCCACGTTCCGCGTCAGGGACGGGTCGCTCGAGGTGTCGTACAAGAACACGCCGCGACCGTTGGCCTTGGCGTTGAACCACCATCGGTCGTCGATCACGGTGACCGCGCTGCCCCAGGCGACGGTGACGTGATCGCGGATCGCCGGCCCGCCATCGAGCGCCGCCCGCCAGAAATCCTGTCCGTGCAGCTTTGCATCGGCCTTGACGCCGCAGGCCGACAGGATCGTCGCGGTGATGTCGGTGTGTTGAACGAACAGGTCACTCCGTTGCCCGGCCCCCTCGCCGCTTGGGTGGCGGACGAGGATGGGCACGTCGAAGACCGCGCGCGTGCTCGGGTAGCCTCGCTTGCCGATCCAGCCTCGCCCGCCGAGGCTGTGCCCATGGTCCGACGTGACGATGACCATCGTGTTCTCGCGCATCCTTAGCCTGTCGAGCGTTTCCATCAGATAGCCGAACCACCGATCGCACATGGTCACCAGCCCCGCGTAGTTGGCCTGCGTGCGGGTGACCAGCTCCGGACCCAGCCCGGTGATATCGCTGTACCCGCTGACGACCTGCTCGGGCCCGTCGGTCGGGTCGTACATGCGGCGATAGTGCTCGGGCACGAACCACGGCTCGTGCGGGTCGAAGCTCTCGACCGTCAGGAAGAATGGGTCGGCGTCGCGGTTTTGCTCGAGCCACCGGGCGGATTCGTGCAGGACCCGCGCGTTGAAGTAGTCCTCCTCACGGACGCGGTCGTGCATGTTGAGCAGGCAGGTGGTGATGAAGTCGACCTTGGCCGGGTTCTGCCAGGCCTTGGGCAGCCAGTAGTCGATCTGCTCCTGCGTGATGGCCGGCCCGCTCCGCGACGGGTCCTTCTCCTGGCCGCGCAGGAACGTCCACTGATCGAACCCCCGCCAGAAGTTCTTCGACGGCTTGAACATGTGGTAGACGTCGGCGATGAGTCCGGTGCGGTAGCCGGCGTCCTTGAGCATTTCAGCCAACGTAGGTTCGTCCTCGGGGATCGGGCCCCACCCGGGCGCGCCGACGAAGTCGCCCTTGAGATTGAAGTCGAATATGACAAACTTCGCGCAGCAATGGAAACCCTGATCTATCTGACCCAGGAG
>CAYOGX010001315.1:0-1549 GCA_964403235.1 uncultured Planctomycetales bacterium
CAACGAATGACACGACGCGTCCCCATCTCGCCGTTGGGCAATGGCCTACCACGAAGGTTCCGATCAGGCAGGCATCGCAAAGGACCCAATCGATTGCACGGAAGCCGCCGCCCTCGATGATCTCCTGGATTCCTGCTCACTTCGCGGCGCGATAGGCCGCCGATCCGATGGTGTCCATCGGGCCGGTGAAGCCGGGTCCACCGGCCGCGACGTAGCCGTGGCTGGCGCCGGTCGTATCCGGGCTCACCCAGAAAGCGTAGAGCTTCCCGCGCCGCAGGTGAAACCGGAAACGCACCGGTCGGTCACTCACACGAGCCAGATCGCCCGCCCCCTGCCACGTGACGCGCGCGAGCGTCTTGTCGCATGACAGCGGACGGCAGGCGTCCCGGGTAAAGGGCTCGATCGCCCGTCCCACTTTGTCGAGGACCTCGACCCGCAACTGACCGTCCGGTGCGTCGACGTTGACGAACAGGTACCTGCCACGAAAGCTGACGAGTCGCGTCGTGAGCGTTCCGGCTGAGTCGTCGCCACTCATCGAGGCGAAGCCGTCGCGGCGCAGCGTCGCGAGACCTGTACAGCAGTAGGCCCTCTCGCGGGCCTCTCCCTGGCGGGTTCTCAGGTCGCGCGTGTTTCGACCGCTGACGTAGAAGTAGAGTTTGTCGCCAAGGACGAGGCATCCGCCACCGGCGGACTGCACGTTGGAGTAATTCCAGGCCGCCGGGTCTTCGGAGACGCCGATGAACGCCTCGCGGCACGGGCGATGCCAGTGGAAGCCATCTCGGCTGAAGCCGAGGCAGACCTCGTTGATCTTGTCCCGGCGCGGGTAGTCCTTGGTTCGGCCACGCCAAACGGTGAACAGCCCCAGCATCACTGATTCATACGCCACGGCGTCCAGATTGTACAACTGCGGTGGCGTGTTCCCGCAGTCACCGCGTGGGGTATCCAACCGGTCCGCGCCAACCCACATGGACGGGGCCGTCGTCGGCAGCTTTCCGGAGTGATCGGCCCAGCCTGAAGTACTGGGCCACGATTGGGCGGCGGCGAGGAAGTCGCGTCCCTCCCGATACCGGCGGATCCGCGGCAGGGGCACGTATGTCTCCTTGCCCTTCGGCTGACGGAAAGACCGGGCGGCGCTCTCGATCTGCGGGAAGTAGCCCCCGCTTCTCATGCTGAAGACCCACACCCCTCGGAACGGGTTGTAGAAAAACGTGGATCGATCCTGTGCGTTTCCCGTACAGGCAACGCGCCGGCCCCAGTGGATGCCGTCCGGAGAGAAGTGAATGGCGTGCTTGCCGGTCTTATTGTCGCGGCGCATCATCTTGTACCGGCGTTTGGGATCCTTCCCCTGCATATCGAGCCAGACGGTGGCGGAATCTCGGCTTGACGGTTGGACGATGTTGGTCCCAGGCACCACATCGAGCGACGGCTTCTCCCAGTCCACCCCGTCGCCGGACCGCGCGTAGCAAGTGGCCGAGACGCCATAGCCGCCCACATACCACATCTTGAACAAACGATCTTGCCGGTCGTACCAGACGCCGTCGCTGAACGG
>CAYOGX010001316.1:0-1548 GCA_964403235.1 uncultured Planctomycetales bacterium
GCGGACGCTCACCGTCAAGATGAAGGACTGTAGCTCGCTCAATCTCGAGCCGAACGTGGCCCATCCCGACGGTGGGGAGAAACGCAGATACACCGAGGGGACACCCGTCGTCCTCGACGCCGTCGTGCCTGTCGGCAACAAGGTCTTCAAGAAGTGGACGATCAAGGGGCCGAACCAGTCGGACGATCCCAACTACCTGATCGTCAGCGACACCAACGAGGTGGTCTACGTGACGATGGACGGGGACTACCTGGTCAAGGCCACGTGTAAGTGCGGCGGCGGCGGCATCGAGCCGTTCGCGGGGATGGTCTTGCTGGTGCTCGGCCTGGGCGTGATCGTTCGCCGATTGACGTAGAACCCCCATCGCGGCCGGACGCCCCTCCTGGCGTAGAGGCGGGGTGTCCGGTCGCAGGAGAATTCCAGGACCGTCCGGATCAACGGAAGGGGCTCTTGTTTGCGCGTCCGTCGGGCCCGTACGGACCTCACGAGCCCCCACGCCAATGGTGGTTACACTCCGGCCCGCTGAGCAAGTTTGGTGTAAGGTTGACAGCGTGGTTGCCGCTCACCTAAAGTAGGGATTTCCGCGAGCCATACCGGGTTCGTGACCCGATGTCCACACCGCTTACCAAGAGCAGTCAGGCGGAGAGGGTCTCATGCTAGACGGTGATTTAACGTCCAAGGAGGTGTCGCAGCTGGGCTGCGCTACCGAACTGATGGAACGAGAGTGGTCGCCCTGCCGACATGCGTGTCCAGTGCACGCGGACGTGCGGGGGTACGTCGAGCTGATCGCACGGGGGCGTTGGGCGGACGCGATCGACCTGATCCGGTCGGCGTTGCCGTTTGCGGCCGTCTGCGGGCGGATCTGCCACCATCCGTGCGAGGAGAACTGCCGGCGGCATGAGGTCGATGAGCCGGTGGCCGTCCGCGAGCTCAAGCGGTTCGTGGCCGAGCTCCAGGGGGCGAAGGGCTCGACCGTAAACAGGCCGGTCAGGCAGGACAGGGCCAAGGTGGCCATCGTCGGCGCCGGGCCTTCAGGAATGTCGGCGGCGCTGGACCTGGCCAAGCTGGGCTATCGGCCGACGGTGTTCGAGAAGTTCCCGATCGGCGGGGGGATCCCGGCCACGGCGATCCCGAAATACCGACTGCCGCGGGACGTGATCCAGATGGACGTGGAGTGGATCCTCGCCCACGGGGTCGAGCTGAAGACGGGCGTCGAGATCGGCAAGGACAAGACCGTCGACGAGCTGCGGACCGAAGGGTTCGAGGCGGTCCTGGTCGCGGTCGGGCTGGCCAAGAGCCGGTCGCTGCCGCTGCCGGGGATCGATCACAAGCGCGTCCACCTGGTGATCGATTTCCTGACCGAGCTGGCGTTCGACCGCAAGCCCGACATCGGCAAGAACGTGTTGGTGATCGGCGGCGGGAACGTGGCCGTTGACGTGGCACGGTCGGCGGTGCGGCTGGGGGCCGATCAGGTCCGCATGATGTGCCTGGAGAACGAGGAGGAGATGCCCGCTTGGGACTGGGAACAGCGGGAGTCCCTCGAAGAGG
>CAYOGX010001317.1:0-1547 GCA_964403235.1 uncultured Planctomycetales bacterium
GTTGTACGCTATTCATCGTTGCTCCTTTCCTTTCGTGTCATTGCGGCGGGCGGGTCGTGGGCTGTGTTGGGGTCGGTTGGGTGCCCGGGCGTTTCGGGCGAGACGACGGGGCTGTAACCGATTGGGTGGTCGCGGGGGGTTCCTTGCGGACATAGAGCGACCGGGGGCCGCGGCCCAGGATGGGGCGGTAGTCCGACTGCACAACTCGCTTGAAGGTCTCGTAGGCCCGCAGCAGGTCCGGCTGTTGACGTTGGGGGTGGTCGTCGTTGACGTCGGTGATGATGAACCGGGGCGGTTGCGCCTCGAAGGCGGCGAGCAAGTCGAGCGCGATCTGCTTGGCCTTGGCGTCGAAGTCGTAGGCGCGGTGGGTGTCCATATCGGGGAAGATCGGGTCGAGCCGGGCTTCGTAGAAGAAGTACGCGGCTGATCCCCATGTGAACAAGGTGTCGCCCGGTCTAGCAAGGTAGTGTGCGGCCTGGGCCAGCTCGGCCCGTCCACGGGTTTCGGGGGATGGGCCGCCTGATCGCAGCAGGCTGGCGCCCCAGATCGCGTCGCGGCCGATCAGCAGCGCCAGCCATAGGATCAGGACGGACAGCCCGATGCGTCGGGCCGGGCGGACCTCGGCCAGGCCGACCAGCGAGCGTGCGGCGTCGGCGAGGGCGAACCCGGCCACGGCCGACGCGCTGATCATCAGTGGGACGAAGTAGTGCTCGTAACACCGCCCGCCGGCCAGCGCACCGCCCAGGTCACCCAGCATCCACAGGACGGCCAGGCATCGCCAGTTCGCTTCGGCCTGCCCGCGGGCGATGAGCCTCGACGGGCGGACCAGTGTCAACACGACGTACCCTGCCGCCGCCATGACTGGCAAGGCCACCCATAATTGCTGATAGCACTCCAGCACGATCCAGACGACGCCCTTGGTCTGCCACATCTCCTGGCCGTAATGACTGTTGTACGCCAGCGACGCGTACAGCATCTCGTCGGCCAGGCCGTACAACGCGAACCCGGCCACCGCAATCAGCCACGGCACGATTGCGCCACCGATGAGCAGCCCCACGCGGGCGAGCGCCCGCCGTAGATCGAGCCGGTCCAGCAGCCACTCGGTCACCAGCCAGATCGCGACCGCGATCGCGGCGGCCAGACCGGTCGGCTTGAACAGGCTGCCCAGTCCGATCAGACCGCCACCGAGGAGCATCCACCACGCCGAACGCGTCCTCCCCGCCACGACGATCACCCACAGACCCGCCACGACCCAGGCGACGCAGTACCCCTCGGTCATGTTGCCCGTGTAGGCGAACCGCAGGCCGAAGGCCAACGTCGCCGCGATGAGCACGACCACGTAGTCCCATGGCCGGCCCACCCACCGCCGGACCATGCCGGCCAGACAGACGGCCGTCAGCACGGCCAGCACGACCTCGACGGCGTTCAACACCGCCCAGTGATGCGGCCGACTGATCGCAAAGGCCAATGCGTTGAGCGCGTAGATGGCGGGCGGCTTGTTCTCGAACAGGTCACGATAGGGCACGAGCCCGTCGACCCACTTGGCC
>CAYOGX010001318.1:0-1542 GCA_964403235.1 uncultured Planctomycetales bacterium
GGCGGCGGCGGCATCGAGCCGTTCGCCGGGGTGGTCCTGTTGGTGCTGGGGCTGGGCGTGCTGTTTCGCAGGCTGACCTAGCGGCGGACCCGAGGCCCGGCGCATGTGTTGTTGAATGCAAGCAGTGTAATCAGACGGTGGCTGGCGATATGCCGGCCGCCGTCTGTCATTCCGGTCGGGTGCGCCGGCGCTTGACACCCGCGGGTCCCCTGGGATACTCGGGCCGTCAAGCTAAGCGCGACACGGTCCCTGCACGGGCCCCGCTGGGGGGCCGATGGGGGGCACACAGCCGGGTCCCGGCGATGGTGGGACGGCCGGATCCGGCGCTGTGCGGTACGCGAATCCCTCGACGGCCACGAGCGACGGAGGACGGGATATGGCCAAGATCGCCTTCATCGGCGCGGGCAGCTTCGGTTTCACACGGGGCCTGGTCCGGGACGTGCTGACGTTCCCGCGGATGCAAGACGCGACGCTGGCACTGATGGACATCAACGCCGAACGTCTGGACTACTCGACCCGCGCGGTCAAGCGAATCGTCAAGGAGGGCAACTATCCCGCTAAGGTCGTGGCCACCACGAATCGCAAGCGGGCGCTGGACGGCGCCGACGGGGTGCTGTGCACGATCCTGGCCGGCGACGTAAAGGTCTGGCAGCACGACATCCTGATCCCCATGAAGTTCGGGGTCGATACGAACGTCGGCGACACCCGCGGGCCCTCGGGCATCTTCCGCGCGCTGCGGACCATCCCGGCCATGTTGGACATCTGCAAGGACATGGAGACCCTCTGCCCCGACGCGATCCTGCTGAACTACACCAACCCGATGGCGATGAACTGTCGCGCGATGCAGCGCGAATCGACGATCCAGGTCACCGGGCTGTGCCACAGCGTGCAAGGCACGGCGATGATGCTGGCCGACTGGATCGGCGCGCCGTACGAGCAGATCGACTACGTCTCGGCGGGCATCAACCACCTGTCGTGGTTCATCAAGTTCGACTGGAACGGCCGGGACGCCTACCCGCTGATCCGCCAGGCCCTCAAGAAGGAGGACATCTACAACCACGAGCAGGTCCGCAACGAGATGTTCCTGGCCATGGGTTACTACGTCACCGAGTCGAGCGGGCACAACTCCGAGTACAACTGGTGGTTCCGCAAGCGCCCGGAGCTGATCGAGACGTACTGCACGCACGGGACCGGGTGGAACCCCGGCGAGTACGCCTACATCCTCACGGAGTATCAGAAGCGCAAGCGGTCGTGGAAGAAGTCGATCCGGGAATGGCTGGGCCAACCCGGCCCGCTCGATCTGAAGCGCGGCCACGAATACGCCGCCTCGATCATCAATGCGTACCTGGGCGGCGAGGCGTTCGAGTTTAACGGCAACGTGCCGAACACCGGCCTGATCACGAACCTGCCGGATGACTGCTGCGTCGAGGTGCCGGTGGTGGCCAATCGGCGGGGGTTCAATCCCATCCACGTCGGTCCGCTGCCGCTCCAGTGCGCCGCGCTGACGGGCATCAACGTGGCGGTGGAGGAGATGGCCGTCGA
>CAYOGX010001319.1:0-1541 GCA_964403235.1 uncultured Planctomycetales bacterium
CGTCGTCGGCCCTGGCCCGCGCGTCAGGCAGGTGATCGAGCAGCCAGGCCAGCTTCGTCCCGCTGAAATACGGATCGAGCAGCAGCCCGGTCCGCTCGGTGAACGCCGGTTCCGAACCCGCGTCCCGGAGCTCCCGGCATCGTTCAGCCGTCCGGCGGCACTGCCAGACGACGGCCCGGCCCAGCGGTTCGAGGCTGTCGCGGTTCCACAGCGCAACGGTTTCGCGCTGGTTGGTGATGCCGATCGCGCGGAGGTCCTTCATGCCCACCCGATCGCACGCGGCCAACGCGCCCTCGACCGCCTGCTTGACCGACGTCCAGATCTCGGTCAGGTCGTGCTCGACCCATCCGGGCTGGGGATAGTGCTGGGGGAGCTCGACGGTGTGTCTAGCGAGCACCCGGCCGGTCGGATCGGTCAACAGCGCCGTCGTGCCGGTGGTGCCCTGGTCGATGCTCAGGATGATCTCGGCCATGGTCTCGCCTTCCCATTTCGGGTGCCGCTGCGGCCCTGACGGGCCCCGCGGTTCCGGGCAAAAGGGGCGTTGAGTCTACCGCCATCATCACGACGAGGGAACCCCGCCGATCGGCCGATGCCAGTTGCCGACACGCTTGGGAGACAGCACACGGAAGGGTGGCACGGTCAAGCGAAGCCGACGAAGTCGGTGCAGCTTGGCCGTGGCGGTGCGCTGCACCTACTAGACACGGCCCCAAGGACCAACCCCAAAGAGGTTGCTCCTTGACCGTGCGCCACCCCATCGCGCTACCTCATCGGCACATCCCACGGAAACACACGCCGGCATCGCCATCATCGCCGCGAGGGAACCCCGGCGATCGGCCGATGATATGCCTTGCGACGGCACGCCGGCGACGTTAGCATAGTCATCGCATGGACGCGTCATCACGACCACAATCAACCCTCGTCGTTCTTGCCTTGATGGTTCTTCTCACCGTCGGCTGCGCGGCGCATGAGCGGCTGAACCTGCTGCTCGACTGTACTCCCGAGCGCCTGGTGGACGAGATCGCCACGCCCGCCGAGGCCGCCGAGATCATCGACATGCGAATGCGGCGGCAGGTGGACCCCGCTCTGGAGAGGTTCGACGATTGGCGATCGCTGAGCGAATCGTTGGCGTCGGAAGCGGGCGACTGCGACGACTGGGCGATTGCCTCGGCCGCCCTGTTGGCCGACGACGGCTTCCCCGCCAAGCTGCTCATCGTCGGCTCGGTGCGGGTCTTCATCGACACCGAAAAGAACCTGGTTCGTCGCGGAAACTGCCACGCGGTGCACCTGCTGGAGCGCGACGGGCTCTACGGCGCCAACGGAGTGAACCGGGCCGACCGCGTCGAGCCGCGGTTTACCACCATCGAGGCCCTCGTCCGCCGTCTGCCCCTGATCCAGGACCGATGGGAGTTCTATAAGATCGTCCCGCTGGACGGCGTGGACATCGTCGGCGGACAGGGAAACCTGTTCGAACAGATCGCCGACCGCTACAAGGCGGCCAATTGGATCGACGTGACGTACCCACGAACCGCGACGACGCGGAT
>CAYOGX010001320.1:0-1540 GCA_964403235.1 uncultured Planctomycetales bacterium
AAGCGTCGCCTTCCGCGATACGTTCGTGTGCGGCTGCGGCTGGATCGAGACGGTTCTGTCCTATGACGACGACCCGAACGGCGAGGTGATTTTCAACCGGCTTGAGCCTTGGGACGTGCTAGCTGATCCTGCAAGCACGAAGCCGAACTTCACCGACGCGCGGTATATCCGCCGCCAGAAGACGTATTCGAAGGAAGAGTTCCTTGAACTCTGGCCGGGCGAGACGGGCGTTTTCGATGACGAGGCCGAACTGGCTTCCTACACGTCAGACCCGCGCCGGGCGTATGAACGCGACGAGGATGAAAAGTCCAACCGCGCCGATCAGGTCACGGTCAGCATGTACCAGTGGTACGAGACCGAAACGATTGTGCTGATCCCCAGCCCGGACGGCCTAGACCTGATCCCGGTTCCGTATGAAGAATACGAGATGATGGAGGACGCGCCGGAAGGGCAGACAGTGCGCCGCAAGCGGTATCGCTACGCCATGACGACCGGCCATCGCCTGCTTGAGCAGGGCGAGCTGCAGCAAAGAAAATTCACCATCAAGGGCATCACCGGCAAGCGCGACGAGGAAAAGGGCACCTATTACGGGCTTGTCCGGTCCATGAAAGACCCGCAGGTGTGGGCGAATTCGTTTTTCAACATGATCCTCCACATCATCCGCACGAACGCCAAGGGCGGGCTTGTGGTCGAGGAAGGCGCGGTTGAGGACATCCGCGAGTTCGAGAAATCGTGGGCGCGCTCTGACAGCATCACGAAGGTCAGCACGGGCGCTTTGCAACAGGGGCGCATCCAGCCGAAGTCCGGCCCGCCTTACCCGGCGGCAATCGAGCGCCTGCTAGAGCGTGCGGTGGAGGCCATCCGCGAGGTGTCGGGCGTCAACGCGGAAATCCTGGGGCTTGCCGACCGGGAGCAGCCGGGGGTTCTGGAGCAGCAGCGCAAGCAGGCCGTTTACGGCATTCTCGCGCCGTTCTTCGAGAGTTTCCGCCGCTATCGCAAGCAGCAGGGCGAATTGCTTCTGGACTACATGCGCCGGATGCAAGGCCAGTTGGTCCGCGTGACCACGGGAACCGGCGTGGAGCGGTATGTGCCGCTGATTATGGATCAGAACGTCACAAAGTTCGACGTCATTGTTGACGAAGCCCCGGCTGGGCCGAACCAGAAGATGCAGACCTTTCAGGTCATTCAGGCGATGTTGCCGATCCTGCGGGATGCGGAATTGCCGATGGACGTGTGGGTGGAGCTGCTGCGGTTCTCGCCCTTGCCGGAAAGCCTCGTGGCCAAGGTCAGCGAAAGCCTTATGCGCGGCGAGCAACAGGGCGGCGGCGATCCACAGGCCCAGCAGATCGCGCAGGTCATGCAGAACCTTCAGATGCGTGGTGCGGCGGCTGAGGTGGCGAAGGTCGAAGCCGACGCCAACCTGAAAAACGTCGAGGCGTTCAGCAAGGAAGTCGAGGCCCGCAACATGGCGGCGCGGCCTGATCCCCAACCTCAGAGCATCCTCTGAGTTACGCCAGCGCCGGGCGGATCGGCGCGACAA
>CAYOGX010001321.1:0-1538 GCA_964403235.1 uncultured Planctomycetales bacterium
CGCTACACGATGTGGCGCCCAGCGCTAAGACTGAAAGGACGACTAACGCCACGCACCAGCCCACCTCATTATCCTACCAGTTCCCAAATCCGTTTGGAAGCCGACGCGGTTGGGCACGACTGGCGGGATGTGAAGGGGTCGTCCGCCACCACTTCATCCTCAGCGGCACCACCACGACCTGGATCCCGCCGCCCATCAAGCTAGCTTCTGCCCCCCCTTGGCCGACGAAGTGCCTTGCGGGTAGGATGTCCCTGCGCAACGCCGACTTCAACGGGCCTGCGCCCCTTGAACCGGTAACCTCGTGCGTCCACAAACCGACCCTAGGAGCCATTTGCGGTGTCGTCTTTGACCTCCATCCCACGCGTTTCGGACAAGGCGCGTCAGTACGTCAACGAGATGCTCGACTTCGGCTTCCACAACTGCAACTCGCCGGGCTTTACCGCCCGACTGGAGCAGGCGTTCGCCGAACGGTTCGGGCAGAAGTACGGCATCCTCCACGCCAACGGGACCGCCACCATGCACTCGGCGCTGCTGGCTGCGGCTGTGGGCGTCGGCGACGAGGTGATCGTGCCCGCCTACACCGTCGTGGTGACCGGGACGGTGGCGCTGTTCGCCAACGCCCTGCCCGTCTTCGCCGACGTGGACCCGGAGACATGGACGATCGATCCCGAGGACGTCCGGCGCAAGATCACACCCCGCACCAAAGCGATCATCCCCGTCTCGATCTGTGGCCTGGCCGCGGACATGGACCCGATCCTGGATCTGGCCAGGCAGCACGACCTGACGGTCATCGAAGACAACGCCCAGTGCGTGCTGGGCTACTACAAGGGACGCGTGGTCGGCTCGATGGGTCAGTTTGCGAGCTTCAGCTTCCAGGCCTCCAAGCATGTGACCTGCGGCGACGGGGGCATCCTGCTGTGCAGCGACGAGGCGTTGGCCACCAAGGCGCGCAAGGCGGCCGTCGCGGGGTTCTCGACGCTCACCGCCAAGCCGGGCGACACGATCGTGCCCGAGGAGCTGCGCTGCCATCCGACGTTCCAGCGCCACACGAGCCTGGGGTTCAACTACCGTCTGCCCGAGATCGCCGCAGCCGCCGCGCTGGGCGAGCTGGAGCGGGTCGAGGCGCTGGTCGAGATGCGCCGCGCCTCCGCCGAATGCCTCGACCAGGTGGTCCGCGACTGTGACTGGCTCGTGCCGCAGAAGACCCCCGAAGGATACGTCAACAGCTGGTGGACCTACACCGTCCGGCTGGCGCGAGACGACGTGGACTGGGCCGCGTTCCGCGCCAAGTTCGTCGAGCTGGGCGGGGACGGCTTCTACGGCGCCTACCTGCCCGTGTATCGCGAGCCGGTCTTCCCTAGGCTGAGCGAACAGGTGAGGGCCAACCCGGAGCGCTATCCACAATGGGCCGGCCGAATGCCCGACTACGGCCAGGTCCGCTGCCCCGTCTGGGAGCAGATCCAGCCGCGGATCATGCAATTCAAGACCAACCACTTTGACGTGGACACCGCGCGGCGTCAGGCAGACATATTGGCCCA
>CAYOGX010001322.1:0-1537 GCA_964403235.1 uncultured Planctomycetales bacterium
GGCGGGCTGTACCCGATGAGCGGCATCACGCTTGGCGCCGACAATTCGACCAGCAGTCCACGTGTTGGCCCGGTGGTGATCAGCGAGGTGATGTACAACCCGCCCGACCCGGACGGCACAGGCGGCATCGATCCGGACGACTTGGAGTTTGTGGAAATCTACAACCCCACCGGGGAATCGATCAATCTCGCCCAGTGGCTTCCCAATCCTCACGATCCGGGCGAGCAATACTTCGCCGATTGGCGCCTTCGCGGAGGCGTGGACATGGAGTTCGACGAAGGCGTGACGATCGGCGCCGGGCAGACGCTGGTGGTGCTGTCGTTCGACCCGCACAAGCCGGAAAACGCCGCCCGCACCGCGGCCTTCCAAACATACTACGGTATCGACGCGAGCGTACCGCTGACGGGCGGTTACAGCGGCAAGCTAGACAACGGCGGCGAGCGTATCGAACTCCGCCGGCCCGACTCGCCCCCGCTGGACGAGGCAGATTTCGTGCCCCACTACATCGAAGATAAGATGGTGTATGACGATGTCTCGCCTTGGCCGTCGGAGCCGGACGGCAGCGGTCATGCCCTCCATCGCCGGTCGGTCGAAGCCTGGGGCGGCGATGTGGATAATTGGCGGACCGCTCCGCCCGATCCGGGAGTCTTCATAATCGGCAACGTGGCGCCGTACGTCGTCACTCCCATCGCGGACGTGGCCGTGGACGAGGATCACGGCGACACGCTGCTGGACTTGTCGGCCACGTTCGATGATTTCAATTACCAAGACCCGTTAACCCTCTCGATTTCGGACAATTCCAACGTCGGATTGGTAACGGCGAACATCGTCGGCACGGAACTTACGCTCTCCTACCTCGCCGAGCAGAACGGTGCGGCGGAGATCACCGTCCGAGCGACCGACCTCGAGGGGGCCTGGGTAGAGGACAGCTTAACGGTGAACGTCAGTCCGATCAACGACGCGCCATTCGTGGACATTCCGCTTGGCGCCGTGATGGTCGACGAGAATGCTCCGGACACGGTGCTCGACCTGGCCGCCGTGTTTAAGGACGTGGACATTCTCACCAGCGGTGACAGCCTGACGTTTTCGGTCACCGCGAATTCCAATCCCACTCTGATCAGCACGGCCCTGCCGGATCACCAGTTGACGCTTTCGTATGCCACCGATCAGCATGGTACGGCGGAGATCACCGTTCGGGCAAGCGACCTGGAGGGGGCCTGGGTGGAAGACGCCTTCACGGTTGCCGTGTCCTCCGACGGCACTGCCACTGTGGATCGCGTCATGGTAAAGGCGAGCAGTTGGGGCACCGCTTTCCTGGACCAGCTCGATGCGGAAGACCTCGGCCATCCCACGCTTTCCCGCCTCGGCTATCGCGTCCCCGACGGTGGCGCACAGCTCGATACGCTTCCGTGGGACGACCTCGATGGCCTGACGATCGCCTTCAGCAAGGGGGTCACCGTTGCCCAAGGCGACCTTGTTTTCTCCGGCGTGAACGTGGCGGAGTACGTAATTGATGGTTTCGACTACAACCCGTCCA
>CAYOGX010001323.1:0-1530 GCA_964403235.1 uncultured Planctomycetales bacterium
TCGACCGGCGGTTCGGCGACCGCGTGGACGGCGTGTTCTTGTCGGACGATTGGGGCACGCAGCAGGGGACGTTCGTGGGGCTGGACCTCTTCGAGCGGTTTTTCGCGCGGCGATACGCGAAGCTGTTCGACGCCATCCACGGGTACGGTTGGCACGTGATCCTGCACAGTTGCGGGCGGATCAACGACTTCGTGCCGCGCTTCATCGAGCTGGGCGTGGACGTGCTGAACATGCAGCAGCCACGGGCCTACGGACTGGTCGAGTTCGGCGAGGCGTTCAAGGGCAAGGTCTGCTTCCTGACGACGGCGGACATCCAGGCGACGCTGCCTACCGGCGACGAGGCCGCTATCCGCGAGGAAGTCCGGCTACTGGTCGAGCATTGGGGCACGCCGGCGGGCGGATTCATCGTCTTCAACTACGGTGACCCGCGGGCGCTGGGGGTGTCCGACGAGGCCACCGAGATCATGTTCGACGAATTCGTCAGGCGAATGAAGCTGTCGTAATGCCCGTCTCGTGACTGTACCACCCGTCCAGGGCACACGCCAGAGTGGGGGGCCGGCGCGCGGGTTAGGACTGTTTAGGCACGGCGTCGGGGTCGTCATTTTCGCGCCGACCCGACCGCCAGCAGATGTTGGCGACTGGCTTGATGATCTCCAGGACGCCGGCCAGCAGCTCGGGGTCGGGGGCGTCGTCGACCATCTTGACGTTCCGTTCCACGTGCCGGACCTTGCTCGTGCCGACCAACGTGGTGGCCACCACCTCATGCATCAGCGCAAACTGCATGGCCAACTCGGCGATGTCGACGCCGCGGTCGCGGCAGTATCGCGTAGCGGCCCGCGCGGCCTGCACGACCCGCTTGGGCGCGGGATGCCACTCCGGCGGGCCCTTCTCGGTCAGGACACGCATGTGCAGCGGTGACGCGTTGATCAGGCCGATACCACGCTTCTGAACGAACGGCGTCAGCACGTCGTCCATCGATCTGTCCAACACGTTGAAGCGGCAGTAAGACAGGATCGCGTCGACGCCGACGGCCTCGGCCACCTCCTTCAAGATCTCGAGCGGGTAGCCCGTGATCCCCACGAACCGGATCTTGCCCGACTGCTTGAGCTTGCGCATGGCCGGCAGCGTCTCGTTGATGATCTGCACCTTGTGGCCGAACTCGATGTCGTGCGCCTGGAAAAGGTCGATGGTGTCGGTCTTCAGTCGGGTCAGACTTTCCTCGACGGATTGGGTGATTCGCTCGGCCGAGAAATCGAAGCCGGTTTCGGGGTCGGCGTCATAGCGACCGGCCTTGGTGGCCAGGATGACCTTGTCTCGATGCCCCTCGAGCGCCTGGCCGAGTCGCGTCTCGGCCAGCGTCCGGCCGTAATAGGGCGACACGTCGAAGAAATTGATCCCCTGATCGACGGCATGATGAACGGCCCGGGTCGCCTCCTCGGCGTCGGCGGCGCCGAACTCGTCGCCGAGCGGCGAAGCGCCGAAGCCCACCACCGACACTTCCAAACCGGTTTTGCCCAAGGCCCTGTAGAT
>CAYOGX010001324.1:0-1524 GCA_964403235.1 uncultured Planctomycetales bacterium
CATCTTTCACCGCGGGCAGCTGTCCTCCTGTTTTTTCCGGGTCGACGAGAAAACGATAGGAGCGGGATTCGCTAGCATCCAGATCTACCCGGGAATCCAGCAAAAGCCACTTGATCGAACCGTCAGGCCAGCGGCACGTCACGCGCGTCTGAACGGGTCGCGCGACGCCGGCCTCGTCAACGAACGTGGCGACCGGCCCGCGCTCGTATGAAAAGTTGTTCTTCGTCGGCAAAGCGCCTTGGGCGAACGGGATGCCGGAAGTCACCGGCCAATTGCGGCGGTCCTGGCCCGTGGGCTCGTCGATCGTCAGGGGGACCACGATGGACTCGGCGCGCGCCGCGTCCGGCAGCGGGTGCCCCAACAGCCAGCCGGTTACCACAGCCGCGGCGAGAAAGCCCTTGTTCAACATGGTTTGCCTCCTGGACCGGATGATCCTGCCGGTCCGCTGGGCTGTCAAACAGGCAGCGGTCAGCATGACCGCCCTGCCGCTGCTTTCGCAGCATCGGCCGACCGCCTACAATCGCCGGCAAGGAGGTTGGTCTATGGCCGGACAATCGCGCGAGCGGCTGCTGACCGTACTGCGGCGCGGGGTGCCCGACCGGGTGCCCGTAACGCTCTACGAACACACGATCTACAACGACGGCTGGGCGAACCGCGAGCCAAGCTACGCGCCGCTGCTGGCGCTGGAAGCCGAATACGGCGACAGCTTCGTGCGCGCGCCGATCGACGTGCCGGTCTTTCTGGACGATCCCAACGCGATCCACGGTGCCGAGGAGCAGCAGGCGGACGGCACGGTCGTCCGCACCGTCGAGATCGACACGCCGCGCGGGCCCCTCAAGGCCGTCAGCCGGCGCGATCCGGGGCTGATGACCTATTGGCAGGTCAAGCCGCTGCTGGAGACCGACCAGGATATCCGGCGATTCCTCTCGCTGCCCGAAACACCCGCAGAGGTGAACGTGGAACGCCTCCGCGCGCTGGAAAAGCGCGTTGGCGATAACGGCGTGCTGTTGTTCAGTCTGGGCGACGCGATCGGGCACGTGGTCGGCCTGTTCGACTTCCAGGAGTTCGTGATGCGGGCGACGACCGACGACGGACCGATCCTGGAGCTGCTCGACAAGGCCCAGGAACAGGTGCTTCGCGCGGTCCGGATGATCGGCCGGGAGGTCGAGGACGCGGCTTTTCGGCTTTGGGGGCCGGAGTACTGCGGCGCGCCGCTGATGAACCCGAAGAAATTTTTCCCGCGTTACGTGCTTCACCGGGACCGGGAGGCGACCGAGGCGATCCACGCGACGGGCAATTTCAGCGTCATCCATGCGCACGGCCGGCTCGACGCCGTCCTCGAGATGATCGCCGAGACGGGCGCCGACGCGCTGGAACCGATCGAAACGTTGCCGCTGCCGTCGGCCGACGTGACGCTGGCCGACGTGAAAAAACGGATCGGTTCGAAAATGTGCCTCATGGGCGCGGTCCAGTCGGTCACGCTCGAACGCGGCACGCCCGAAGACGTCGGCCGGCAGGTGCGCG
>CAYOGX010001325.1:0-1520 GCA_964403235.1 uncultured Planctomycetales bacterium
CTCCAGGCCACGACGGATGGCCGCGCCCGTCCCGCCGGCCTCCTGAATGCTGATCGTTTCGACGGGTGTGCCCAGCCCGTCGAGCCGCCGGCCGACGATGGAATAGAACACCCCCAGATTCGTCTTCTCGCAACCCAGGTCGATGACGATAGCCGCGGCCACGTTCGGGTGATCGATCGTGTTGGCCAGCGTCCGGGCCAGTACCGTGATGTTGTCGCCGTCGCTACAACCGCAACCCTTGTCGTGCGGGAGTGCGACCACGCCATCGACGTGGGGATACTTGTTCGCGAAGCAGTCTGGCGATTCGGCCAGTGCGGCGATCCGCATGGCCTGATGCGACGCACACATACTGGTCGGACAGACCACGACGACGTTCCGCGTGCCGACGCGCCCGTCGGCGCGGCGGTAGCCCTCAAACGTGGGGCGCCGGTCCTCAGGCAGGTAGTCCACATCGACCACGGCCGAACACGCCGCGTGCGCCGCGGCGGGCAGGCGATCCTCGATCCGCGCCGGCGTGATCCGCTGACCGAGCTCGCATCCCCGGCTGATGCCCACCGGCTGGCCGTATTCGACGACGCTGTCACCCGCAGCGATCGGGCGAATCGCGAACAGATGGCCGGCGGGGATGGGTTCGGCCGTCTGCAGGTTTAGGTCGAGATCGTCCCGCGCAATCCGTTCGCCAGCCGCCAGGTCGCGCGCCGCGACGGCAACGTTGTCGGTCCCCGGCTTGACAATGATGGCGTGTGCTTGATCGTCCATCTTGACCTTCCCTACGCGCAGCCAATATCCTATCGCCATTGACCTACCACCGCGAGGACGCACGGATGAATCTGGTCACCGGCGGCACGGGACTGCTGGGCAGCCACATCGTCGAACAGCTCTGCAAGCGTGGCCAACCGGTCCGCGCGCTGGCCCGGGCCGGCAGCAACACGACGTGGCTCGAGACGCAAGACGTCGAGATCGTCACGGGCGACCTGGCGGACGCCGCCTCGCTCCGCAGGGCCTGCGAGGGCGTGACGTGCATCTATCATGCCGCCGCCCGCGTCGGGGACTGGGGCCCGTGGCCGGAGTTCCAGAAATACACCATCGACGGGACCCGACACCTGATCGACGCCGCCATCGACGCCGGCGTGCTGCGGTTCATCCACGTCTCGTCGGTCAGCGCATACGGCCACGGCAACGACCACGGGCGAATCCTCGACGAGACCGACCCGCTCGGGCAAGAACTGTATCGCTGGGCGTATTACAGCCGGGCGAAGGTCGCGGCCGAACAGATCGTCTGGCAGGCCCATCGCGAGGGTAAGATCGCCGTGACCGTCATCCGTCCGTCGTGGATTTACGGCGTCCGCGACCGGAAGACGATCGGCCGGCAAATCGCCGCCATCCGAAACGGCAAGATCAAGATCATCGGTGACGGCAAGAACCGACTCAACGTGGTCTATGCCGGCAGCGTGGCGATGGGGGCGATTCTGGCGGCAGAGAACGACAACGCGATCGGCCAGGGGTACAACTGTAGCGAG
>CAYOGX010001326.1:0-1520 GCA_964403235.1 uncultured Planctomycetales bacterium
ATGGAGGAAGCCCTGGTCAACGCCATCACGCACGGCAACCGGCGCGATCCCGACAAGCGAGTGCGGGTTGCGTGCCGGTTGTCGTCCAAGCTGATCCGCGTCGAGATCAGCGACGAAGGCCCGGGATTCGATCCCGCCTTGCTCCCCGACCCCACCGATCCCGAACGAATCGAGTTCCCGTGCGGCCGGGGCGTGCTGCTGATGAAGGCCTTCATGTCGCGGGTCAAATGGGGCGACTCGGGCAATTGCGTGGTCCTGGAACGAGATCGCCGCACGTCGCAATAGGGTTGCCGTGCAGACAGCGGACGGGAGCGGGCTGCACGCCGGCCGCTTCCCCTTGTCAAGGGTCTGTGCCGCCAAGCGAGTACAGGTGCGAAGACGTCCTCAGATACATCACTCCGTCGGCAACGGCAGGCGTGGAGAAACTCGGCTCTCCGAGTCGCACCCGGCCCAACTCCTCGAATTCGTCGGAAGCCGCCAAGACGACGACCTCGCCGTCCTTCGCGATGCAGTAGAGCCGGTTGGCCACACAGACCGGTGATCCGAAGTAGCTCCCCCCCACGCGCTCGCGCCAGATCAGCTCGCCCGTCAACACGTCCAGACACGTGACGACGCCGGCGTCGGACCACAGGAAGAGCCGTTTGCCGACGATCAGCGGTGTGGGGACCAACGGCACGGAGCGTTTGACTTCGTAGGCAATCGACGGTTTCCGTCGCCCGGACAGCGAACCGGGACGCGCGGCCACACATAGATTCCCGGCGGACCCGTGTCCGAAACCGGCAATCACCAAACCGGACCCGACGACGGGAGAGGCCACGCAGCGGTCGTCGAAGATATCCTCGATCTGCCAGTTCACCTTGCCGGAAGCGACGTCGATCGCAGTGACGCCGTGCGAGGTGCTGCTGAAGATCAACTCCGGCGAACCGCCCTCCGGCCTGTGGACGCAGGGTGTCGAATACGGCGTCAGCGTGGTCTTGCGAGGAACCTCCCACCGCGTCGCGCCCGTCCGTCGATCTACGGCGATCAGGACGCTCTCGCCCGCAGGGCCCGTCGCCTCTTTGCGACCCATCAGCCGGGCCAGGACCCGGTAGTCCTCCTGTTCGTTGGCCAACACGACCAGGCCCTCGACGATGATGGGCGACGTGCCCGTTCCATGCGGGCCGACAAACGGCCCGAGATCCCGACGCCACGTCTCCGTCCCGTCATGAGACAGGGCCAGCAGCACGACCTGTCTCGGAGTCGACCACGTGACGACCACGCCGCGGTCGTCGACCGCCGGCGTCGCCGTGGCGTAGCCGTTGGCCCGATGCTGCCTGTACGGACGGGACGGGTAGTCGCGTCGCCAGAGCGTGCTGCCGTCGAGGGTGTTCAGGCAGACGACTCGTCGCTCGGCCGTCTCCGGATCGGCACACGTCACGAAGATCCGCGTACCTTGGACGACTGGAGAGCCGTGGCCGTCTCCCGGCAACCGGACCTTCCAGTTGTAGTCTTGATCGGTCCATTGGACGGGCACGGTGGTC
>CAYOGX010001327.1:0-1519 GCA_964403235.1 uncultured Planctomycetales bacterium
TGGAATCGGCTGGGGGTGTATGCGTTTGCCGAGCAGGCCCGAATGCAGGCGGCGCCGGCGTCCGTCGACGCGTTGGGGCCGGCGGAGGCATGGCTGGCGACGTTTCAACCGAAGGGGTCGGCGACCGACCTGGCCGGTGCGATCGGGCAGGTGTTGGCCGAGGCGCGGTCCGGTCGGCTGGCGGCGATCGTCGTGGCGTCTGACGGTCGCGGCACGGTCGGCGGCGACGTCGACGGCGTGGTCGAGGCGGCGGCCGAATCGCAGGTACCGATCCACGCGATCATGCTGGGTTCGACCGAGCCCCGTCGAGACGTCATCGTCGGTCCGGCGGTGGCCGAGGAGGCCGTGTTCGTCCGAGACCCGATCGCCGTTCAGGTCCGCGTAGCGGCCGAAGGGTTTGATCGCGCGCTGCCGATCGACGTGCAATTGGTGGGGTCGGACGGATCGGTGCTGGCGGAGCAGCGCGTCGAGCTGCGGGCGGGGCGAGACTCGAGCCAGGTCGAGCTGCGCTACCGCCCCGATCGCCCGGGGCGATTGCGGATGCGCGCCCGCGTGGCACCGCTGCCGAACGAGACGAATCCCGACAACAACACCGACCTGGTCGAGGTTCAGGTCCTCGACGAGAAGGTCAAGGTCCTGTACGTGGACGGGTACCCGCGGTACGAGTATCGCTACCTCAAGAACATGCTGATCCGCGAGGAGACGATCACGGCGAGTTGCCTGCTGCTGTCGGCCGACGAGGGGTTCGCCCAAGAGGGCGACGAGCCGATCAAGCGGTTCCCGGAGACGATGGAGGAGCTGGAACCGGTCGACGTGGTGATCGTCGGCGACGTGGACCCGCGGGGCGATTGGCTGTCGGCACGGCAGATGACGACGTTGGTGAAATGGGTGGGCGATCGCGGTGGCGGGTTCCTGATGATCGCCGGTCCGCGTTGGTCGCCGCAGGCGTGGCTGGGCACAGAGCTAGAGAAGCTGATTCCCGTGCGGATGGGTGTGCAGATCGCGTCGCAGCCCGGCGCGGCGTCGACGGTGGGTTTCGGGTTGCGTCTGACGGTCGAGGGGCGACGGTCGTCGGTTTTCCGATTCGAGACGGACGCGGACGCCAACGAGCGGGCCATCGCCGACCTGCCCGGAATGTTCTGGTACGCGCGAACACGAGGGCCCAGGTCGGGGGCCGAGGTGCTGGCCGAACATCCCACCGCCCGAACCGTCGACGGTCCGATGCCCCTGTTGGTCATGGGCCGGTACGGCGCGGGGACGACGGGGTTCGCCGGTATCGAGGAGACGTGGCAATGGCGGCGGGAAGTGGGCGGCCGTCTGTTCGACACCTACTGGCTGCAACTGATCCGGCGCCTGACGCGGGGGCAGTTTCTGGGTCGCGACCGGCGGTTCGTGCTGGAGACGGACCGGCCGCGCTATCGGTTGGGCGAGCGGGTGGTCGTGACGATGACGGTGCTCGACAAGGCGGAGGCGGCGGCGCTGCCGGATCGGGTGCTCGCCGAGGTGGTGGACCCGCAGG
>CAYOGX010001328.1:0-1517 GCA_964403235.1 uncultured Planctomycetales bacterium
GCCGCGACCGTTCTCGTCCATGACCAGCTTGTAGTACATCACCGGCTTGCCGGGGCAGTTTGGGACGATCTCGAGCTGTCCGTCGCCGTCGATGTCGAACGCCCGCGTGCTCTCGATGTTCCCGCAGGCATCGATATCGTGCACCGTCCACTCCCCGCCCGCCGGACCGGGGTTCTCGCGCCACCGCAGCGTCTGGCCGAACCACCCGCCCGTGACGATGTCCAGGTAGCCGTCGCCGTTGACGTCCATCGGGATGTCGGAGAAGTCGTCGTAGTACTCGTCCTCGGCCAGCACGTCGCAGATCTTGTGCTTGGTCCAGTGGGGGGCTTCGTACCAGTACTCGCCGCAGACGATGTCCAGCCTGCCGTTGTTGTTGACGTCGAACACCGAGGCGGCCTCGTAGGTCACGTCGTCCAGTTGAATCTTCTCGAACTTCAGTGCCATGGGCAGACGGTCTCCTCGCACCAACATCACATCAGAGCCGCGCCCGTCAGGAAGCGGCCCATCCAATTGGCACACGATACCACGAACGGATTGTATAGCCCCCCAGCCCCGCGGGCCAGCGACGGAGTGGCACGGTCAAGGACCGACTCGGTAGGGTCGGACGTTCGCCGTGGTGCCGGGAGAATCCGTACGTCCACGGCCAAGCTCAGCCTCGTGGCTCGGCTTCGCTTGACCGTGCCACCCCAGCGCACTGGCAGCAAGCTGCCAGTGGACACGGAGGCGCCCCATGGCGGACACCCACGCCCTACGCCCGCCGGGCCTTGGCGAGGCGCTGGCGTGCGATCTGCACCGCCTCGGGCGAGACGTCGCAGCCGAGGTACCGCCGACCGCGGCGCTTGGCCACCGCCAGCGCCGTGCCGCTGCCGCAGAAGAAATCCGCCACCGTGTCGCCGGGTCGGCTGCTGGCCAGGACGATGCGATCCAGCAGCGCCTCGGGTTTCTGCGACGGCCAGCCGGTCCGTTCCAACGAGACGGTCGACAGGAACGGCACGTCCCACACGTCGGTCATGGCCGGCCCATCCGGATGGAAGTAGAGCCGGCCGCGGCGCGTCTGCTTGTACGGCCGGTCGCGTTCGTCATAATTCAGCCCGTCCGTGCGATACCGGCCCTCCCGCAGGACGGTAAACGTGTGCGACCCGCGCTGCCGGGCGTACAGCAGGATCGTGTCGTGTTTCCGGCCGAACCACCGCCGGGCCACGCCACCGGTCCGGTAGAACCAGATGATCTCGTTGAGGAAGTTGCCCTGGCCGAACACCTCGTCGAGCATCAGCCTGACGTGATGGATGGCGTGGAAATCCAGATGGACGTAGATGCTGCCGCGGTCGCTCAGCAACCGGTGCATCTGCTCAAAGCGCGGACGCAGGAACGCCAGATACGCGTCGAGCCCGCCCCGCCACGCGCCGCTGAACCGCCCGCGGCTGCCCCGACCCGGTTGATCGGTGAAGAAGGGCGGATCGACGTAGATCAGGTCGCAACAGCCGTCGGCCAGGCTGCGCATGTAGGCCAGGTTGTCG
>CAYOGX010001329.1:0-1515 GCA_964403235.1 uncultured Planctomycetales bacterium
GAGCAACGTTCCAGTTCACGCTCTGAACAATGATCGTGCCCGCCAGGGAGTTGTCCACCGTGTCGTCGTTGAGCCGGAACGTCGCCGCCCCGGACGTGCCGGGAAGCTCGTGGGCCGTCGTGTCGTCGATGTTGCACTGGTACGAACCCGAGAACGAAATCTCGCCGGGGATGAAACTGCGGAAGCCGGGGGGCGTGGACGCGAACCCCGTGTCGTCATACGAGCCGCACGACAGGTTGAGCGTGTACCCCGACACGTTTTCCGTATACCCGTTCGCAAACGTCACCAGGCCCTCGTCACCAAACGCCGCCCCGTCACGCGGAAAGAACGCATTGAACGAGCCCGTCGCCGACTTGATCCCGGCAGCGTTCGCAATCGCAATCGGGTTGGCCGACTCAAACGCCGAGACGTTGGCGATGTCCGCCGTCATCGTGATCGAACCGCTCGAGGGGTCCGACGACGTGTTCAGGATGCGGTACAGGTCCTTCGTGTTGTCGCCGTCGTCCGATGACAGGAGCCCGGTCAGACCGATGGTGCTCGCCATTATGCCTCCTCCTGAATCACCTCAAACGTGATCCACCAGTTGAGTATATCGTCTTGATGGTCCGCCCCGAACTGGAGCCGCCGCATCTGTGAAAGCGTCGCGCCCGAAACGGTCGGGCGCCAACGCTGAAGCCCGTAGGTCGATGCGTTGGTCGGCGAACCGTTGCCGTAGACCGCCGCATACGCCGCCGCTGCGGTCGCCGCCCCGTTCTTTCGGTGGTCCCAAATATCGACCCGGTACACCGCCTGGACCGCTTGCTTGTTCTGTGAGTCGTCGTCCGTGCCGACCTGAAGCGTGAACACGATCAGCGGGTCCAGGCCCTCGCCGATCTCGATACCGGGCGGCGCGACCGTTGACCACACGCCCTGGCTGTCTACGCTCTGCATCGCTAGCGAAGCAATCAGCCTCGCCCGGATCGCCTCCTCTAGCAAGATTGTGTTCATAGCCCACGCACCCCCTCCATGCCGCGCTCAAAGGTCCGTGTGATCGCCTTGATCGCCGGGTCACGCCCGGCCTCATATCCGGGCCGCATGAACGGACGGGGCGGCAACGTCGCCTGGCTCGGCTTGGTCCGCTTGACCGTGCGGCCTTTCGACTCCAGCTCCGCAACTTTCTTCTTGCTGATGAAGGCGATACGCCCCGGCCCGATGTGCATGTACGGCACGCCGCCGGGGTTGTTCACCGTGCCGCCGAACTCCTGAATCCGTGCATACTCCACGTTGGTTCCGATCCGCCGACGAAGCCGCGTTCGCTTGATGGCGATACTGCCACGCAAACGGTTGGACCGAACGCCGGGGGGGTTGCCAGCCGTGGACGCGATGTACCTTGCACGCACGCCCGTATCACCACCCGTGCCGGGTTTCACACCCGCACCCGCACCCGGCATCGTGTCTTGCACCGACGACTGGATACGCACCGCGCCGGACTCCAAAGCGTCCTCGATAACACGCTCCACCTGAGCGAAGAACTCG
>CAYOGX010001330.1:0-1513 GCA_964403235.1 uncultured Planctomycetales bacterium
GAGCGTACCGGCGATCCTGATTTGGACGCTGACTTTCCCGAAGGCGTGGACGCTGCGCTTGTGGTGGCAGGGCGGGATCGCAGGCTGGACGCGCTGATCGTGGCCGATGTACTGGAGCCGCAAGAAGCTGGCGAGTGCGCCGAGCTGTATCCGGCATGGGAAACAGGCGTGGCGTATGAAGAGGACGATCTCGTGTCCCACGGCGACGCGCTGTACAAATGCCGACAGGCGCACACCTCACAAGTAGATTGGCAGCCGGACGTGGTGCTGGCGCTGTGGCTGCGATACCGCAAGGATGCCGACACGCTGCTGGAATGGGTCGGCAACGAGACGGTCAAGGTTGGCTGGCAACGGACATATGACGGCGCAACGTACACCTGCATCCAGGCGCACGTGACGCAAGCGGATTGGACGCCGCCGCAAACGATTGACAACTTGTGGCAAGTCGTGGTCGAGGAGCCGGTTGGCCCGCAGCCGTGGGTACAACCGACGGGCGCGTCAGACGCCTATCATCTTGGCGACCGCGTGACGCATAATGGCTGGATATGGGAGTGTACGGCGACGGACGCGAACGGCAACAACGTCTGGATGCCGGGCGTATTTGGATGGACGCAGATCGAGCCGGTGTGACGGAACCAGTAGCGAGCCGGTGCCATTAGACTAGAGGATTAGAAAATTGCCCAGGAGGCAACCATGACTGAAGAGATTACGGGCCAGGAGCCCAACACGGAACAAGCCGAAGGCCAGGAGCCAGAGGTAGAGCAGCAAGGGACTGAGCTGGACGACATGCAAGCCATCCAGGCGGAATTGAATCGCGCGCGACGCGAAGCCGCCAAGTACCGCAAGGCAGCCAAAGCCGCAGAGGAAGCGGAAGAGCTGCGCAAGCGGGAAGAGATGAGCGAGGTCGAACGGCTCAAGGCGGACATGGCCAAAATCCAAGCCCAGGCCCAGGAGGCCGAGGCGCAGGCGAAAATGGCCACGATCAAGGCGGCAGTAATGCGGGCAGCCAACGGGTTTAACGATCCCGAGGACGCGCTGCGACTGCTGGACCTCGACGCTATGGAAATTGACGACGACGGCAACATCGAGGGCCTTGAAGATGCCATCGCCGGGCTGCTCAAAACGAAACCCTATCTGGCGAAAAAGCAGGGCGGCATCACGCCCACCAACCCGGCAGCCGAACGGCAGCCAATGAGCTACGCCGATGTCAAGGCACGATCAAACGGTCGCGCACTTGATTACATGTTCGGCACCGGTGGCGGTGGGGTGACCGCTCAGGAGGAGTAAAACGGTGGCAATTACCAAGTTAACCAACATTTCGAGTTATGTCAACACTATTTTTGAGATGGCGCAGCTGACCGCGCGCGAGGAAACCGTCATGGCCGGGTTGGTCACCGGCTATACCGCGCAGGGATTTATGCCGCGCACTATTCCGCTCCGGGCGCAAGCCACGGCGGCAAGTGTGTCGGATGGCGTGGATTATAACAATCCGGACACCATGTCCAAGTCCACG
>CAYOGX010001331.1:0-1509 GCA_964403235.1 uncultured Planctomycetales bacterium
CGGCCGTCCTGTCAGCCGTCCGCATGTCGAAAGCCCAGGTGGTGGGGTAGTGTCCTTCTGGCGGCTGTTTCGCGGTTACGTAGTAGACGTCGGGTGGCATGACCGCCTCGAACCGCCCGTTGGCCTCGTTCCTCTCCACGCTATACCATTGGTTCAGCCCTTCGGTCGCGGTCAGCGGGTGGATCAGCGGCTGCACCTCGTACCCTAGATCGTTCCGCACCGGCGTGCCACTACGATCCACAGGTAGCAGGCTGAGCAGGTGACCGGTCACGAGCCGAAAGTCGCGGATGTAGGGACCCGTGACGCTGCTCACCCCCAAATTGATGTGGGCGAGCCCTGTGTACGCTTGGGGCCGCACGTGAAAATGGAGCGACCCTTCAGTCTCCACGGTCACGCTGTACGTGCCGCTGGCGTCTGTGTAAGTCTCGTGCCATTCCACCTCGGACCCAACGCCGACCCAGACGTTGGGCACCGCCGTGCCGCCCGGGCCACTGACGGTGCCGGAGACGGTGATCAGGTCGCCGATCGCAATCTCGCCAGAGTCGACGAGCGGGCCGGCGGACACGCTCCCCAGCAGGACGACGACCGCGATGGAGGCGAGGGCCGAAAAGAGGAGGGGCAGCAATCGCCGCCTGGGGAGCCTCGGTAGCCTGGACAGGGACGGTCGGCTGTTGGTCAACATCGGACGTCTCCCTTGGATGGTCGGAGGAATGCTGGGCGTTCTGGATTCTCGTCGGAAGAAATAGCGTCAGGAGTCTGGACCGCTACTGGCCCAAGCTGGAGTCGCTGCCAAACGCACGACCTGAGCTTGCTGCCCCAGGGTGAACCCTGACGGTTGTCTGCGCTGGCGATTGTAGCATGGGGAACTGGGCCGTGCAACCGGATGCGGTGTGTGCGCAGCCCGCTCTGGATTCACCGACTGCCCAAGCGCCAGGAGGGGCGAGGACACTGCCGGACTAGGGCGTGATCTCCAGCGCAAGCCTGGTCATCATCGTGAAGCCCTGCTCGCGCTGCTGGGCCGTTGAGATCTCGCCGGTCATGAGGCTGTCACTGACCGTCAGCACCGAGAGCGAGTCGATCCCAAACTTCGCCGCCAGCGTATAGAGACCCGCTGTCTCCATCTCGACGACGAGCGCCCCGTACCCCGCCCATATCCTCCACCAGTCCGGATCGTCGGCGTAGAACGTGTCGGAGGCAAACATGCCTCCCACGAAGACGGTAGCCCCCAGGGCCTGGGCAGCCTCGTAGGCCTTCAACAGGAGCTGGAAACTGGCCGTTGGGGCATAGTCCATGCCGCCGAAACGGAGCCGGTTGACGTGCGAGTTGGTCGAGGAAGACATCGGCAGCACGACGTCGCCGATCTTGAGATGGGGCTGGAGGGCGCCGCACGTTCCGACGCGAATCACCGTCGTGACGTCAAACGCATTCACCAGCTCGTGCACGTAGATGGAGAGGGTAGGAATGCCCATGCCGCTGCCCATCACCGAGACACGCTTCTCACCGTAGCGG
>CAYOGX010001332.1:0-1505 GCA_964403235.1 uncultured Planctomycetales bacterium
CGACGTAGAACGCATTGATGCCCACGTGGCCGTAGTCGCTCGGCGCAACGTACGGGGTGGCATTGTGGTAGCCGATGTCAAACAGATCACCGATGGGGCCCATGTCGCTCGTCGTATAGGCGGGATCGTGGTCGGGATCGTCGGTAGGACCGAGATCGCCGCGGTCGCCGAACTGGTACGACCCCCCATCGTCGTAGGCGGCAACGTGACAGGCGGAAGTCAGGCTGACCGTCTTCTGAATCCAATTGTCGGCCGCCGTATCCGTGGTCTCGCCCACACTGACGACCCAGAGGTCGTTGTAGGAGTCCTCGTCGGGATCGAGGCCGACGCACACGTAGTTGCTCGCCTGCTCGGCGCCGTCCTGCACGCGCGTCCACCACGAGATGGAAACGAAGTCCTGCAGCTCAATGTAGTCGGTCGACGGCCGGTTGATGCGAACGTACGGTCCGTCCGGATCGGCGTTGCCCACGACGAGGCTGGCGGAGTAACTCCCCGAACGGACCTCGCCGCCGCTGCTGTCCACCCGCGTGGCCGACATCGTGCCACTGGCCGGCGTCAGACTGTATCCGCCCTGCGTCAGCGATGCCCCCGTGTACGGCTGTGGCTCCGACTCGAAGCCCACGGTCAGCACGGTGTTGGCCGCACGTGCGACGCCCGTAACCGAGGCGATGCTGCACGCCACGAGCATCGCACCCGTCACCATCATTCCGGTTCTCGTCGGCAACAGTTTCATGTCAGGCTCCTTCGGTCTTGCTCGCCCTCGGGGATACGCCCCTCGGCGGTTTCCCGGGCCTCTCGCCGCCGTTGTCGACGGGCACGGCAGCTTGCCCTCTCCACGCATCCCCCTTGCCCTGTGAGGTCTTCCTGCCGATCGGCCGCGACGGCGCCGGTCGCCCCCGCCCGCGCCGCCTCGCAGGAGGAAGGGGTCTACGCCTGCCGCCGCCTCCGACGGGCCAGCGCGCCGACCCCGCCGAGGGCCAGCAGGCCCAGCGTCGCCGGCTCGGGGAGTATCTCCGCGTAAGCGTCGTCCACGGCAACCAACGTCATGGTGTTGGCCGGAGCGTAGAGAACGGTGCCTTCTTCGTAAGGATGGGGGTCCCAGCCGCTGTCGTCTTCGGAGGCCTGACTGCCCAACCAGGAGTAGGACATCCCCCCGGCAACACAGTCCTTGTATGCCAGAGAGGTCTTGCCCGCCGTCTTGCTGATGAAGTCAGGAATCGTGTCCGTCCACAGCAGGCTGCCGGCCGCGTCCCGCACCGTGTTGACCTGGTCGATCAGATCCGGATCGGAGGTGGACTCGACCCACTCTGTCGCCAGCGTGTACCACCCGGCGGTGCTGATCTGCAGAGGCGTCGTGTTGTCGTGGGCAGGCCGCGTGTTGCCGACGTAGTGGAAGCCTCCGTAGGAGTCCTCCGCGCCCAGGCTCCAGGTGTCCGTCGCGGTCTTGCGGACGCCGAAGCCGCCGCCGGCGGCCCAGCCGCCGTCGTCCTTGGACAGTCCGGCGT
>CAYOGX010001333.1:0-1500 GCA_964403235.1 uncultured Planctomycetales bacterium
TGGGACGGCCCTCCAGCCCATCACCCAACCGTCCGAGTCGTCGCTTCACACGGCGCGTCCTTCTGGGTATCCTGCTAATCCCCGCGCCCCGATTGAGGTGTGATCCCGGGGGCTTGGTACTAGGCGCGATGTTCTGGAGACCCTGATGATGAGACGCTGGTTGACGATCGCACCCGTCCTGCTGGCCGGTGCGTGCACGCAGGCGGTCGAGTACAAAGTCACGGTCAAGGCGGGCAAGCACCATCGCGTGGACACGCCCGTGTCCATCGTCCTGGCGGTACCTGACAACATGGCTACCGCCACCGGGACAGCGACGTGCGGCGACCTGACCGTGCCGGTGCAGGTCGCGAAGTTCGGGACGGCCACGGCCCGGGCGTGGTGGGTGGTTCCCGACCTGCTGGCGGGCCAGTCCAAGACCTTCACGCTGAAGATCGGGCCCGGCGCATGTCCCGCGTCGACGAAGGTCTTCAAGTGGACTGATTCGTCCGAGGGCAAGATCAAGTCGATGGACCTGCTGTTCGGCGACCGGCCGGTCCTGCGTTACATGTACACGCCGTTCGACAGGCGGAACATGGAGTTGACGAAGAAGCCGTTCCACAACGTGTTCGCGCCCGACGGCAGCCGACTGATCACGCAGAGCGTCGGGGGCAAGAAGTACCCGCACCATCGCGGCATCTACTTCGGCTACAACAAGTGCACGGTGGACGGCGGGACGTACGACGTCTGGCACGCGCACAAGGGCGAGCATCAGGTCCACACAAAGGTGATCTTGGAAGTCACCGGCCCGGTGGTCGGCGGCCACGTCGTCCAGATCCACTGGAACGACCGCAAGGGCAAGCCCTTCGTCGAGGAGACGCGGAGCCTGTTCGCGTATCGCCAGTCGGCGGGCAACCTGCTGATCGAGTTCACCTCGACGCTCAAGCCGACGCGGGGCCCGGTCAAGCTCGGCGGGGATCGGCAGCACGCCGGCGCACAGTTTCGCGCCCACGGGGCCGTGGCCCAGAACGAAAAGGCCACCCGCTATCTCCGGCCCACCCGCTGGGCCCAGCTCGCGCCGGACAAGCAGTATAATACCCCCGAGCATAAGGACTTGCCGTGGAACGCGATCCAGTTCTCGCTGGGCGATCAGGGGTACACGGTGGGGTATCTGACCGACCCGAAGAACCCGGCCAACGCCGGCTTCTCCGAGCGCTTATATGGCCGGTTCGGCGAGTTCTTCCCGTGGGACCTCCGCCAGGACAACCCGTTGAATGTTCGCTACCGCTGGTGGATCAGCGCGACGCGCTCGGTCAAGCGCGAGCAGGTCGAGCAGCGGTACCAGGATCTGGCCGACGCTCCGGAGCTAACGCTCGAATAGGTCGGCCCGCATGGCCGATGCACAAGGCCCGCGACGGTCGTCCGCAAGCGTCATAAGGGACATGTCGGCTTAGCGGGTGCCTTCCGGCGGGCGGGGCCCGCCCCGTTGTTGGCCACTGAGGAAACCCCGGATGACCGAACCGG